>JAEUQD010000206.1 GCA_016789925.1 Bryobacterales bacterium
TCCTATTGCCAGTACGAAAGTCTCCAATATATCGAACGGCTGGGGATCGAGAATATCCGGGCGCACGTGCGCCCGCTGACGGAGCGGCTGCGGAAGCAATTGCCGGCCCTGGGATATCGATGTATCACTCCGCAGGGCAACGAGAGCCCGATCGTAACGTTTCAGGTGAAAGACCCGAAGGCAACCGCGGAGCGCCTGCGCAAGGCGAATATCGAGTTGACCCTGCGATTCGGAAACCAGATGCGGATTGCCGTTTCGGTGTTCAACAACGCCGAGGACGTCGACCGGCTCCTGCAGGCGCTTGCTTAGCCGCCAACTCAAAATCCAAGGCGATCGGCGTTCTCTCCCAGAATGAGTGCCCGCTCGCGCGCCGTGAGCGGAAGCGCTTCCTGAAAGATCCGGAGATGCTGAGCGTAGGTAATGCGCGGCGTCCAGATCTGGTTGGGATAGGAACTGGCCCACATGCAGCGCTCGACACCATAGCCGCGAATCACTTGCATCATGGTGTCGTGGAGGTCCTCGCAGGGATAGTCGCGAAGAGTGCCGGTTCCGATGAAATCGACCTTCGGGTAAAGGTTGCGGAAGCGAGCCAGCGCGAGCATGGCCGCCAGGTTCTCTTTGAGCTGCGGCCCGGGTTTGAGGTCCATGCAGTGACAGAAGCCGACCGTGATCGACGGGAACTCCGTCAGGAGCTTGACCGCGCCCTCGATATGCGGGCGCTGCATCAGGAACAGATCGATCTTGGCCCCTTCGTCGGCGACCACCTTCCAGAGAGCCCGCACGCCGTCGTGGTCGAACGTGCGCGTGCGATTGGAGGGGACGCTGCGGAGCGCCCGAACCTTGTAGTCGCGGATGAAGCGGCGCAGATCGAGCGGGCTGTGCGGGTCGTCGGGGTCGAGGGTGCAGACGCCGGACATCCACGAGGAATTCCGCTTGGCTTCGTCGCACAGATACCGGTTGTCGTAGCCGTAGAAGCTTACCGTTTGGATCGCGCGAACACGGGTGACGCCGGCGGCCAGGCTCGTCTTGCGCAAATCCGCCGAATCGCCGACGTTCTTCGGCGGGCGGAAGGGCTTGTCTCTAGGCTGATAGCGACGCTCATCCAGCGAGGTGATGTGGGCGTGGCAATCGACAATCGGCATTCCGCAAGTATAATAACGATCTCATGAAGTTTGCAGCTCTTTTCCTTTTCGCGTTGACGGCCCTGCTGGCCGAACGGCCCCGATTCGCGTCGGGCTACATGTACAGCTACTACGTTCCGCCGTCGGCGAGCACGCCCTGGCGTCCGGCGTGGTCGCCCGATGGCAAGGACCTCGTTTTTGGAATGTCGGGGTCGCTCTGGAGAATCCGGGTGGGCGATACGACGGCCTATGAATTGACGAGTAACCGAACGTACGACTCCTCTCCGAGTTACTCACCGGATGGACGGTTTATCGCCTATACAACCGAGGATTCCACCAGCGTCAACCTGATGCTGCTCAATGTAGCCACCGGTGAATCCACGACTCTGACGCGCGGAGCAGGCATTAACCTGGACCCCGCGTGGTCGCCCGACGGCCAACGCCTTGCCTGGGTGAAAAACGAACCGCGCGGCCAGTATCACATTTACATGATGACCTTCGATAACGGCCGTCCCGGGACGCCACAGCGGATGACTGAGCCCAATAATTTCGGCAGGGCACGCCTCTATTTCAGCGCTTTCGACGATCATATCTCACCCACATTCTCGCCGGATGGCCGCGAGTTGATTTTGGTGTCGAATCGCGGCATTCCGCTGGGTTCCGGCGCCCTCTGGCGCGCTCCGGCGCAACCGAATCTCATGAGTAAGGCGAAGATGATCCTGCGCGAAGAGACCCTATATCGAACTCAGCCCCAATGGTCGCGGGACGGTAAGAGGCTTTTATACAGTTCACACCGGGGATCGCAATACAATAACCTATTCGTGCTGCCGGTGGATGGTGGGGAGCCGTACCAGCTTACCTTTGGAAATTGGGATCACTTCGACCCACGCTGGTCACCTGACGGAGAATGGATCGCCTATATCTCGAACCGGAAGGGTAACTCCGAGTTACGGCTGCTGCGGACCTTTGGCGGGGAAGACAAGGCGGTCGAGATCCGGCGGCGGGCATGGAAGCGGCCGATGGCGACCCTCGAGGTCCGGCTGGCCGAAGCAACGCGGATTTACCTCACGGCCTCCGACGGGAAGACCTATACGCCCGATACTTCCTATCACCGCGTGTCGGGCCGGTATTTTCATCGCGACTTCTTCCACGCCGAAGGCGTTTTCCGCGTCGATGTACCGCCGGGCGAAGTGACCATTGAGGCGGCCAAGGGCCTTGAGTACACCCCGATTGTGCGCAAAATCCAATTGGAGCCCGGATCGACGCACGTCGAGACAATCGGGCTCGAGCGGATGGCTTCCATGCGCGCTGCCGGCTGGTACAGCGGCAGCGACCACGTTCATATGAACTACGGCGGCAACTTGCACAATACGCCTGCAAACCTGTTCATGATGGCCCGGGCCGAAGACTTGAACATGATCGGCGAGAAGGTGGCAAATAAGGACAACCGGATTTTCGATCATCACCACTACACCGGGGCTGCGCCGCACAAATTGTCGGGCGACACGCATATCATGACGATCGGGGAAGAATATCGTCCGCCGTTCTACGGGCACATCAACTTCATCAATCTGACCAGGCATCTGATCTCCCCCTACACAACCGGGTATGAAGGCACGGCGATCGAGAGTCTCTACCCCAGCAATACCGACATGTTCCGGCTGGGACGGCAGCAGGGCGCTCTTGCAGGCTATGTGCACCCGTTCTCGCGGCCTCCGGAGGAATCGACCTACGCCGTAGCCCGGGGATTTCCTGTGGATCTGGCGTTAGGCTCCTTCGAATACCTCGAGGTGATGACCAGCGCCGGACACTTTACCAACACCGTCAAAGCGTGGCACAGGGCACTCAACTGCGGCTTTAAG
>JAEUQD010000518.1 GCA_016789925.1 Bryobacterales bacterium
CCGCTTCTTCCAGGCCATCCAGCAGATTGCGCATCGTCTGGCGGACCTGGTCGACAGTGCTCTCGGCGTAGATGCCGCCGTTGGGTCCGGGAATGAAGCCGGATTTGGCGGAGCAGTAATAGGTGTCGAGCGCAAAGACGCAGGGGCTGGCGGTCGCGCTGGGCGGCATGTTCTTGGGGCGGACGGCGCGGCGATTCTTCAGGTCGCGAACGGCGACGCCGGTGAATTCGATGTTGGCGCCGTTGGGCAGGAAGTGTACGCCAATGGTGGCGCGGGCCGGGGTGTTGCCGAACTCGAAGTGCTTGGCGTAGACGTCGTTCATCACCCGCATGGGCATATCTTTGGTGAGGTACGGGTTGATGAAGACCATGTGTTTGAAGTCGAGCTTGGCGGCGGCGAGGATCGACTTCATCCGGTCGAGCGCCAGTTGGACCTGGGTGGCGGGGTCGGCGGGGATCTGGCCGGTCTTCGGGTCGCGGCCAATTGTGCCGGATACGAAGAGCCGGTCCGGGGTCAGTATGCCAGGCGAGTAGGGAACGTCTTTTGGATAGGAATCGGGGACGACGCGCTTCTTCATTTTGAGGTCGCGGACGGCGACGGCGCTGACTTCGAACGTGGTCTCGGTGGGCATGCGGTAGACGCCGAGGGTGGCGCGGGCGGGAGGATTGGAGGGGAAGACCTCGCGCCAAACCTTATTCATGACCTCGTAGGGGGTGGACTCGTGGAGGTAGACCTGGGTGTAGACGATATGGTCCATCGTGAGGCCGGCCGCTTCGACGATCGACTGGACGTTCTTGAAGGTCTGGCGGACGCGGTCTTCCGGCGAGTCAGCGAACTTACCGTTGGCGTCGCGGGCGCCCTGGCCGGAGACATACAGGTAATCACCCGCCATGATGCCGGGGCTGTAGGGTCCGACGGGCTTTGCGCCGGCGGGAAAAATCTGTTTCCGCTCGACGCCCAACAAAGCGGTGACGCTCAGCAGTAGGAATGCGAAAAACTTCATTTTGCTCCTTGTTCGCGAGCCCGTTTTTCCTCGGGCGCGTCGGGGTGCGTGACGACGGCATTCTTGACGGCGGGCACGGTTCTCAAATAAGCGAAGATAGCACGGAGGTCGTCGGGATCGAGGTTGCTGAAGATGAGCCACGGCATGGCTGTATTCATATTGGGCTCGACGACGGGGGAACCATTGGCGGCGTAGTCTTTGTATTGGGTGAATTTCTCGAGCCATTCCGACTCGCTCCACGTACCAGTGCCGGTTTCGCGGTCCGGAGTGAGGTTTGGCGTGACGGCTCGCGCTCCCGGCGCCAATTCAAAGACGTGACCGCCGGAGAACTCCTTGCCTTTCACCGGCGAGCCGTCGTTTTCAACTGGGGAATGGCAGAATTTGCAGCCGCCGATGGTGGTGAGGTACCGGCCCCACGCGACGCGGTCGGCGCGATTAGGCTGCGGCACGGAGTCGACGGGACTCGGTGCGGATTTGATGAAAAGATTCACAGGAAACTTGACGGTGGTTGCCGGCAGGGAACTGGAAGCCTGTGGCAGGGTCCGCATGTAGGCAATGATCGAGTAGACGTCTTCATCGCTGAGATTGCGGAATTCCGTGTACGGCATCATGGGGAAAAGGACGCGACCGTCATGGCCGATGCCTTCGCGGATGGCGCGCAGAAGCTGACCGTCGGTCCATCGGCCGGCGCCCGTTTCTGGGTCCGGTGTGATGTTGGGGGCGACGATGGTGCCCGGCATGCCGGGCCCGGGGATCACGACCTTTCCTTTTCCCTGGCTGCCAGGGATTACCGGGTAGCCGAAGCGCTTCTCATCGACGGGGGAGTGGCAGTCGACACAGCCGGTCAGATGGTTGAAGAGGTAGTTGCCTCGGGCCAGCCGTTCCGGTGTGCGCTCGATGGTGATGCCGGAAGCCGCCCGCATGTTCACCGGCTTGAAGTGCAGGTACGCCAGCCCTCCACCCACCACGGCAATGACGAGCAGCAGGAGAGATCCCAAAATCTTTTTCCACATAGCTGAATGAGGATACTATTCAGAAATACCTATGAGCAAGAGGATTCGAGTCGGGTTGGCTGGGACGGGGTTCGCGGGAAAGTTCCACATCGAGAATTATGGTGAGGGCGTCGAGGTGGTTGGCGTCACGTCGGCACGCGCGGAGAGCCGGGAAGCGTTCGCCGCGGAGCATGGACTCAAGGCGTATGAGACGGTGGAGGCGATGCTGGACGATATCGACGTTCTGGACATCTGCACGCCCCCGTCGTCTCACTTCGAGTACATGATGACGGCGGTGCGGGCGGGCAAGCACATTGTCGTGGAGAAGCCGCTGACGGGGTTTTTCGGAGATCCGGCCGTAACGGGGAAAGAGGCGATGCTCAAGGCGGTGCGGGAGCAGGTGCAGGAATTGCGCGAGGCTGTAGAGAAGGCAGGGATTGTCTTTGGCTACGCGGAGAATTTTGTGTACGCCCCCTCAATTCAGAAGGAGCGGGAGATCGTGGAGAAAACGAGAGCGCAAATCCTGCGGATGGTGGGGGAGGAATCGCACAACGGGTCGCACTCGCCCGTCTACGGGATCTGGAGTGTGCAGGGTGGGGGCTCATTGCTGTGCAAGGGATGCCATCCACTGGGGGCGATCCTGTACTTGAAACGCAAGGAGGGGATTGCCCGGACAGGCCGGCCAATCCGGCCCGCGGCGGTGTCCGCACGAACGCACACGATCACGAAGCTGGATGGGTTTGAGGACAAGGGATTCCTGCGGACGAGTTACAAGGATACCGAGGATTATGGGTTCCTTCATGTCGTGTTCGAAGATGGGACCGTCGCCGACGTGACGGCGTCCGAATTAGTACTAGGTGGGATTTACGACTTTGTTGAGGTATTCGCCAATAACCATCGGACTCGGTGCCGGATCAGTCCGGTCAACGTCGTCGATGTATATAATCCGCGGCATGAGCAGCTCCAAGACGTTTATCTGGTCGAGAAAATAAGTACGAATGAAGGATGGATCCCGGCGTCGCCGGAAGAGGGCTGGAGCCTGGGGTATGGGCCGGAATTGCGGGATTTCGTGAAGGCGATCCGGGGAGGAGGGCGGCCGGAAAGCGATCTGGATCTGGCGATTGACATCACTGTGACCCTCTACGCGGCGTATTTGTCGGCGGAAATGGCCGGGGCGGAGACCCGGATTCCCGCCTGAAGAAGCGGCGAATTGTTGAATTACCTTAAACTAAATTCCGCTTGACCGATGAAAGGGCTTCTGCGAGAATACGTGAGCAGTCGAGAAAGGCTGTGTTTTTCCATGCTGTGCTGAGTTCCAGGGTCCGACTAAGCTACGAGATAGGTCTCGTAGCTTTTCGCGTTTCTGAATGGGATCTCGGAGTGCGAATCCGGTTCGCCTGCAGGGACCAGAGGCAGTAGCGGGGATCAAGCAACATCAGGAGAAGTTGAGTGAAAGAAAAAGGTACGGTCAAGTGGTTTAACAACGCCAAGGGATACGGATTCATCCAGCGCTCAAGCGGCGAGGATGTATTCGTTCATTTCAGTGCGATTTCGATGAATGGCTACCGGACTCTGGACAACGGCTGTGAAGTCGAATTCGAAGTGAAGCAGGGTCCGAAGGGCCTGCAAGCGGAGAACGTGGAACGGACGTAGATACAGAAGAACGTAACGGGAACAAATTTGAGGCCGCTACCGCCATGTGCGCGGGAGCGGCCTTTTGGTATTTTTGACGGGTTAGTTGGTGATGTCGTGAGTGGTGCTTTGGGCCCGAATCGGGAGGTAGACCTTGTACCATTCCTTCTGCGCTTCGCTGCCGGAGTACTTCTGGAGGGACTCTTCACTTTCGAACTCCATGACGAAGGCGTGGGTGTAGCCGGCGCCCTGAACTTTGATGGAGCGGGTCCAAACGTTCTTGATGCCCGGATACGCGGCGGCCACTTTTTCAACGCCGGTGAGGGCGGCCTTGATCTGATCGGGAGTGGTGCCTTCTTTCCACTTGACCGTCACCACGTGGATGACTGACTTGGGCTTGTTGAATGTACCAGCCGCGGCCAGAATGCCGGCGCCGACAATGGCGAGGGCAAGAGCGGCGACGGCAAAAGTTTTGGTGCTAGTGAACTTCTTCATGCTTGATTGTTTCCTTTCGAATTCTGAGACCCGACCAATTCTCGCAGACAACGATTGAGTTAGCCGGGTTACGAACCAGGTATTTGAGAGTGACCGGGCCGACAAGCAGGTCGGCATCGGCGGGAATGAGATGGCGCAGGGTGGAGATGTCCTGGGAGGTTGTGTAGTCGACGCCATGAATGGAATAGCAGTAATAGACCGAATCGCCCTGGACATCGGTGAGTGTGCCGTCTCCCATCCGCCCCATCAGGTTCAGGCGGGTACGTCGTCGTCGTTCCTTCTCTTCGGGAGTGACGCGGAGGCGGTAGACAATGGCGAACAGGACCGCCACCAGAAGGCAGGCGGCAACCGCGAGCAGAAGGATCGGTTCGTGGGAAATCATTAAGCGCTGACAGGACGCCCTGAGAACGAGAGGCGGCTAGCTGCCCGAAGGAGCCGGCTGAAACGCTTTTGCATAATCTTTCAGGAACTGCTCCAGCCCCCGGTCGGTGAGCGGGTGATTGAACATCATATCGAGAACTTTGAATGGGAGGGTCCCAATATGGGCGCCGGCAAGAGCGGCCTGGGAGACGTGGAGGGGGGAGCGGAGGGAAGCGGCCAGGATCTGCGTTTGGAAGCCGTAGTTATCGTAGATGGCGACAATCTGGTGAATGAGGTCCATGCCTTCCTGG
>JAEUQD010000533.1 GCA_016789925.1 Bryobacterales bacterium
TCTACATCCACGCGCATCCCATCGAATCCAAAATCCGGGAAGCTGATCAGCAGCCGTTTCTCGCCCAGTGATTTGTCTTTCCGGATTGGAAACGCCCAGACATTGCGCTGTACCGTCTCGTTCACGTACAGCGTCTTGCCGTCGGGCGACACGTCAATCCCGTTCGTAGTCCCCATGTTCTCCGCCACCCTCCTCACCTTCCCATTGGTGTCAATACGCCACAACTGCCCCGTCGACGCTTGCCAGTTCGGGTCTGACGCCCATAATGTCCCATCCTCGGAAATCGCCAAATCGTTCGGCTGGCTCATCCCGCCCTCGTGCGCGAAGACTTCCAGCTTCTTCGTCTTCATGTCGCACCGAAGAATGTTGTGGCCGGTATAGTCGGCCAGAAACATCACGCCCTGCCGGTTGAACCGGATGCCGTTGGCCAGCGATCCCTCCGGCATCTCCAGAAACACCTCCGCCTTTCCATCCGGAGTCACGCGGCCCACCGTAGGCTTCCGCGCATAACTCACCGCGTAGATATTCCCGGCCCGGTCCACAGCGGGACCCTCAATCTCTTTCGTAAACGAATGCGGAGCCGTCAACGGCGTTGCGACAAAGAGTGTTTCAGCGGCGAGCATAAGCAGTAGCGGGTTCATTTCCTCCCACCCATCGTACTCCGCCCGGGCCGTGCCAAAGCGTGATACGCTCACTCACGGCCGTCCACAACCGGCCGGTCAACCGAAGCCTGCTTTAAGAAGGGGAAAATAGATGCCTGTCGTGCAGGGAATTGTCGCGCCGAATGGCGTGGTTGTAAGGGCGGACGGGGACTTCGAGGTCCTGTCCAAGGGAACTTCCAAGCTGAGAATCCAGGTCACAGGCCAGCAGGCCACGACCGCCTTTGTGCTGGCCACGGCCTGGCGCGACGACGGCGACATTGGCAGTTCGAATGCGGCCATCAGCGCTTCGCCCGATCCCAAGTCGCCTGACGTGATGATCTTTGCCGTGGATGAGTACTACGGCGTCTCCTTCAGGATCGAACCCTAGCCTCAGTTGCCGATATATCTTGCATACAACGACCGCGCCACCCCAGGGTCCTGCGTGCCCTTGATGATGGCGCGGCCGTCCGCGAATACCGTCATTTGATATGGCTCCAGGAAAAACCGGAGCGCGAACTCGTTGAAGCGAACCTCGCCCAGCGGCGCCAGCCGTCCCGCCAGTTCCGGCAGATCCAATGGACGGTGCCGGTCGTGGATCTGCACTGCATTGCGCCCGCACAAGGAAATCGGCGTCCGGCGCGACGAGTCTAAGAAATCGAAACGCCGCCGCACGCACGCCGGGCAACTTGGATCGCGTGCCGGCATTTCCAACTGACGCACCTTCCCGGTCCAGATGTCGATCGACGTGATCTGCCGCGGAACCGATGCCGCTTTGCCGGAAAGAATCTGGAGAGCCGCCGTCGCTTGCAACGCCGCAATCGTTGCCGGAATCGTATTGATGACGCCCGCCGTTTCACACGTCGGTTGCGCCCCCGTGGGCGGTTCCGGATAAACGCACCGAAGACAGGCCGTTTCCAGCGGAAACACCGGTATCACCAGCCCGTAGGAGCCCACGGCTGCTCCATAAATCCACGGAATCGACTCCCGCACGGCAAAATCGTTCACCAGGAACCGCGTCTCGAAATTGTCGGTGGCGTCCAGAATGCACTGCACGTCGCCCAAGAGGTCTTCGGCACTGGCCGGAGTGAGGTCGGCGACCGCGGGTTCG
>JAEUQD010000535.1 GCA_016789925.1 Bryobacterales bacterium
AAGTCCTGGCGCAGGCGGGTGTCGACGCTGAGGGTGATGCCGGGAACGGTCACCGTCTGCAATTCGGCGCGGGAGGCGGAGAGCTGATAGGCGCCGGGGGGCAGTTCGGCGAGGCGATAGGCGCCGGAGGCGTCACTGACGGTGGCGCGGCGGAAGCCGCGGGAAGGGTCTTCGGCGACGACGGTAGCGCCGGAAATGGGCCGGTGGGAGGAGTCCTGCAATTCTCCGAAAATGACTGCGGTGGTGGTCTGGGCGGAACAAATGAAGGAAAAAACTACAAAAATCAGGCTACAGCGATGAATCATTCTGTTGAATCCACTTCTCGAGCGAACCCCTATATTTTGAGTATAGGAAAGAGGTGGCTAACAACAGGATACCGAGAGTGCCGAAGGCGATGACGCGATAGAGGAGGCGGAGGGTCCAGACGTCGTAGAGGTAGAGTTTGGCCACGACGAGGGAAATGCAGGCCAAGCCGACCAACCGAGTTGGGCTGTGGCGAAGTGCAACGGCCACGGCAATCAGGACAAATCCGTACAGCGCCAGAACGGCGGTGACGGCAAAGGTTTCGAGGTTGTTGACGAGTTCCTGGGGTTGGCGGCGAGCCCAGGCGAGGGCTTCCAAGACCAAACCGGTGAGCATGACTGCATGCGCACCGCAGTAGACGATCATCTGGAGCTGGCGTGGGACCAACCAACGCGACGCCATGCCCATGGACACGGCGGCGACCGAGAAAGGCAGGAGGGGGGCCTGCGGCGCTTCGGAAAGGTAGAGTTGGGTGAGCGCAAGGCCAAACACGAGCAACGTAGCGAGACGCAGGATATTCGAGGAGTAGCGCGCCGATAGCCAGGCGAGGGCGGCGCCTTCGAGCGACCAGGCGATGGAGGCGCGGAATCCTACCAGTTGAAGGGGGATGGCGAGGGTCACGAGGACGGCGGCGACGACGGCGAAGAACTGGACGGGAGCATGTTGCATGGGGGCGGACCGCTGCCCGCGATAGAGCAGCCAGGCGAGCGCGCCATGGGCGGCGGCCAAGGCATAGGTCGCGGCGGCGATGGTGTTGCGGCCCATCTGATAGAGGGGGTCGTAGATACCGGAGTAGTAGAGAATGGCGGCGGAGGCGGCGACGAGGAAATCGAGTTGCTTGAGTTGGGACTGCGCGACCAGGACGCGGAGCGGAATCCAGGCGGTGAGCAGCGCGTAGTTGGCGGTGTAGAGCAGGGCGGTGGCCGCGGGCGTCGCGGAGGGGCCGGACCAGATGCCCCAGGCGAGGATGAAGGCGACGAGAGCGGCGGCGGGTCCATGGAGCCAGGCGCGCCGGAACGAAATGCCGAGCGCGATGGCGCCCAGACCGGTGAGGACGGAGAAATAGGTTTGGGGCTGCTGGCGGAAGAGGTCGCTGAGCGAGGCGGCTACGAGGAGGTGAGCGATGAAGAAGACGATCCAGTGGCGGGAAGTGGCGAACAGAGCGTAGTAGGCGGCCGCGTAGAGCCGGAGGGGAAAGACGGCATCGGCCGGGAACTGGGAATCGAGCAGGCCGAGATAAAGCGCGCCCGAGCCGATGGCGGTGACGTATTCGAGGGATCGCCAGTTCCGTTTCCGTGCCAGGAACAGCGCGGCCAGCGACAGCACGAAGAGATAGGTGAGCAGGAAGACGTACCGTTTCTCGCCGGAAGACAACAGCAAGGGCGTGGAATAAGCGCCCAGCAATCCAAGGATCGCAATCGCAATCGAATTGAAGCGCAGGGCCATGACGGAGGAGAGAACGGTGACCAGGCTGAGCAGGAGGAAAGCGAGGGTTGCGCCGACTAGGTGATAGAAGTCGAAGGCGGCGTAGAAGGACAGGTAGAAGATGCCTGTGGACAGCGCGGCGATTCCCTGGGCATAGGTCACATGGCCGCGCCGGAAGAGGGCCTCGGAGAAGCCCAGGGCCGCCAACGCCAGAACGACGCCGGTGAAGACGCGGGCGGCGGGTCCGATCCAATCGGAATCGGCGGCGTACTTGAAGAGGAACGCGGCGGCCAGGATACAGGTGACGACGGCGACGCGGTTGATCCAGGCCAGGCCGATCCGGGTTTCCAGACGGGTAGCGGGGGTGGGAACGGGCTCGATGGGGTAAGGGTGCGGTTCGACAGGGGAGACCTGTTCCGGGGGTGGGGGGACTGGGGACGCGACGCCCGGCAACCCGCTTTCCAATTGGGCGACGCGCTGTTCGAGGGCGGCGATGCGGCGAACCAGATTGGCGTTGGCGCGGATCAAGGCTTCAAACTGGTCACCGGCCATAGCTAACAGAATACGGAAAAGCGGGGCGCTCGCGAAATCGAAAGTTGCGATAGAATTTGCTAACCATGAATCGCGCGTTTCTTCTCTGCCTGGTGTTTGCGCTGACAGCGAGCGCCCAAACGAAAAAAGTGGTCACCCTGAACCAGCCGCCAAACGTGATTGCGGACTGGCAATCGGCCTCGTCGAATGTGCGCGTGGTGAACGCCACGCCGGAGACGCTGGCGAAAGAGTTGGCCGATGCCGACGGCTATATCGGTGAGATCAAAGCGGCCCAGGTCCGCTCAGCCAGGAACCTGAAGTGGGTGCAGACGATGAGCGCCGGAGTGGAGCGGGTGCTGCACCTTTCCGGCGGGAACGATCTGCGGGACAGCAACATCATCCTGACCAACAACCAGATCGTACAGGGTCCGGAGATCGCCGACCATGCGATGGCGATGCTGTTGACGCTGGCTCGCGGCCTGCCGAAGTACATCGGGGACCGGCAGGCGGAGAAGTGGGAGGCGCGGCCGTATAACGGCATCGAGCTGAACACGAAGACCGCGGTCGTGATTGGGGTGGGCGGCATCGGGAATCAGATTGCGATTCGCGCGTGGGCGCACGGGATGAAGGTGATTGGGGTGGACCCGGAGGACATCCCCTATAGCCCGTTCATCACGAAGGTGGTAAAGCCGGACCAGTTGGACGAAGTGCTGCCGCAGGCGGATGTGGTGTTCATCTCGGCGCCGCACACGGAGAAGAGCCACAAGATGGTGGGTGCGCGGCAGTTTGAGCTGATGAAGCCGAATTCGTACTTCATCGCGGTGAGCCGGGGGGGCATATACGACATGCCGGGGCTGGTGAAAGCGTTGGACAGCAAGCGTTTAGCGGGTGCTGGGGTGGATGTGACCGATCCGGAGCCGCTGCCGAAGGGCCACGCGCTGTGGAAGTTCGACAATGCGATTATTACGCCGCACGTCGCCGGACGATCGGACCTGGACCGGGCGCGGATGCTGGGCACGATCAAGGAGAACATCCGCCGCTTCGGCGAGGGGAAGCCGCTGTTGAACGTGGTGGACAAGCAAAAAGGGTACTGAAGCCACTTTTTTCTGGAAAACATCGCACGGGGACCGATGAGGTAGTTGAAAGCAGGCGTTGGCCGCTTTCGAAGGAGGTCCAAGATGGAGATCTCGTCGGTCCAAACAGGCTCGCTGATGCACGCGATGTCACTGACGCAACCAACCCCGTCCCCGGAGATCCTCCAGGAACGCCGGGAAATCGTCAAGGCTGTGAAGAAACTGAACGAGTCAGAATTCTACGGCTACAGCAGCGAACTGCAAATCGCCGTGGACAGGGCGACGCGGCGGCCGGTGGTCCGCCTGGTGGACAAAGAAACGCAAGAAGTTCTGAGGCAGATTCCGGAAGAATATTTGCTGCGAATGGCCGAAGAGCTTGATTTGCAGGCCTAAGCCAGGCCAGCGAAAACCGTAAGCGGAGGGATGGGTATGTACCAAGTCCGGCAGGCGTATCTGGAGAGTGAGATCTTGCAGGCAGACCCGCTTCGCCTGGTGCAGTTACTGTACCGGGGAGCGATTGAAGCGGTGGGTAAGGCGCGGCTGCACCTGCAACGGGGCGAGATCAAAGCGCGGTCGGCCCAGATCACGAAAGCCATGGACATTCTTGCGGAATTGGCCTCGTCGATGGACTTGGAACGGGGCGGCGACCTGGCGAAGAACCTGGTGATGCTTTACGACTACATGATCGCCCAGTTGCAGACGGCCAATTTCCAGCAGGTCGAGGGGCCGCTGGTGGAAGTGGAGAAACTCCTGACTACGCTGGCCGAGGCTTGGGAGCAGATCGCGCCGCAAACGCTGCCGGGTAGCAGCATGGAATTAGCTGCGTGCGCTTCGGGTGAGGAAGCCGGCTACTCGCCGCGCTCTTTTGTGTACTAGGCGGTGGCGGGCGAGATCATTTGCGCATCCGCCGGGGATCCTCCCGCGGGTCGAAGCGGTACTTACCTTCCTTGGGGCTGTCATAGGGATTCGCGACGTCTTTGAGCACGGGGAGGACGAGGGCGTCCGGATCGGAGGAAGGCAACTGCTGCAGAACCTGCGCCGCTGCCTTGCGCAGCTTCCGGTTGGCCTCGCGCTTCCACTGCTTTTCCGATGCGGCAGCGGTGACTCCCGCGACTGGTTCTTTCCGTCTGGATCCGCTCATGGTCTTTTTATGCGAAGCTGTCGCACGCCCGGTAGGCGGCGATCACAGCCATCTCGCCCTCCTTACCCGGCTTCGAGTTGCCGTGTTCCATCCCGACAACGCCGTCGAATTTTTTCTTGTGGAGCCACTCGAAGATCTTCAGGTAGTTGATCTCGCCCGTGGTGGGCTCCTTGCGTCCGGGATTGTCGCCGACCTGGATATAAGCGATCTCGTCCCAGGCCATCTCCATGTTGGGGATCAGGTTGCCCACGTCGATCTGCTGATGATATAGATCGTCGAGGATTTTGCACGACGGGGAACCGACGCCCTTGCAGATGGCATAGGCCTGGGGCACCGAGCGGAGGAAGAGGCTTGGATGGTTGGCGTACCAATTGAGGGGCTCCAACACCATCACGATGCCGGCGGGCTCGCAGATCTCCGCCATCACTTTCAGGTTGGTGATGCAGTTCGCGGTTTGATAACCCGGATCGATCTTATTGTTGACGTTCGAGGGAACTACCGTGTGCCATTTGGCATTCAGGCGTTTGGCCGAGTCGACGGCTTTGCGCATGGTGGCTCGCAACGAGTCTTGAAACTCGCGGTCGGTGCGCGTCACAAAGTCCGGCGTCTTGAAGTCGGCATGGGAAACGAAGACGCCCATCTTCATGCCGTGCTTTGTGAGTTCGGCGCCGATCTTCTCCTGTAACTGGGGATCGCGGCCCATCGCGCCGTTATCTTCCCAACCTGTGAATCCCTGGTCGGCGGAGAACTTGATCTGGTCGATGATGTCCTCGCCGGCGGAGTGGCGGAACATGCCGGGGTGCGGCCCGTAGCGCAATTTGAACTTGGGTGCGTTGGCGGCCCAGAGCGGGACGGCGGAGACGGCGGCGGCGGAGGCGAGGAAGTGACGGCGACGCATACCCTCCAGAGTACATCGGCCAAGAGGTATGCTGAATGGCGATGCAACGACGGATCTTCGTGCAAACGGCGGCGGCCGCCGCTTTCGCGTCACAGAGCGTTCCCGGTCAGCCCGCGGTGACCAAGGCGACGGTTGACGCCTGGATGAAGGAGCTTTCCAACTGGGGACGTTGGGGCAAGAACGACGAACTGGGCACGGTGAACCTGATCACGCCGGCCAAGCGGAAGCAGGCGGCGGCGCTGGTGCGGGACGGAGTCTCTGTCTCGCTGGCGCACGACACGGAGAAACTGAAGGCGGTCGACAATCCCAGTCCGTTCAAGCATTCCGTGACGCACACCGGCGCGAACCCGATCGCCGAGCAGTTCTCGCTGGACGAGTATTCGGTCTCGTATCACGGCTACGCGCACACGCACATGGACTCGCTCTGTCACATGTTCTGGCAAGGCAAGATGTATAACGGCTATCCGCAGACCACGGTGACCAAGGA
>JAEUQD010000224.1 GCA_016789925.1 Bryobacterales bacterium
AAACAACGTGAGCGGCTTCTCTACATAAACGTCTTTACCCGCCGCGCAGGCCATCATCGTCATCAGCGCGTGCCAGTGGTCCGGTGTGGAGACGACTACCGCTTGCACATCGCGGTCGTCGAGCATCTTGCGGAAGTCGCGATACCCTTTTGTGCGCGAGCCACAGGTGGCCACACCTTGTTCAAGGCGCGGCTGGTAGGCCTCAGACATTGCCACCATGTCGACGTCTTTCTGGTTCTTGAAGTCGAAGACATGTTGCGCGCCGATGAGACCGTAGCCGATAAAGCCGACGCCGACCCGGTCGTTCGCACCGAGGATGCGGCTGTAGGCGGCAGCGCTCAGAAAGGTCCGGCGGGTCATGTCGTCATGCTACTCCAGCGCCGATCGCTTCGACATAGACGGCGTACAGCGACTGGCTCCCCGTCATGAACAGGCGATTGCGCTTGGTTCCGCCAAAACAGACGTTCGAGCAGATTTCCGGCAGCAGAATCTGTCCGATGCGCTGGCCATCCGGAGCGAAGATGTGGACGCCATCGTAGCCCGCGCCCACCCATCCGGCGCTGGACCACACGTTGCCGTCGGTGTCGCAGCGGATACCGTCGGCCAGCCCTGCGCCCTTGCCCGGTAACTCCATCGAGCAGAACTGGCGGCCGTTTTTCAGCGTCGAGCCGTCCACATCCCAAACCTTGATGACTTTCGGTGCTTGCGGATAGTGTGTTGCGCCCGTGTCGGCCACGTAGAGCTTCTTATGATCGGGAGAGAAGCAAAGACCGTTGGGCTTGAAGATCTCGTCGGTCACCTTGGTCAGTCGCCCCGATTTGTCGATGCGGTAGACGGCTTCCTTGATCTCCAGGGGACCCTTGTTGCCCTCATAATGCATGAGCGCGCCGTAGCCGGGGTCTGTGAACCAGACGGACCCGTCGGGATGAACCACGGCGTCGTTGGGCGCATTCAGACGCTTGCCCTCGAATTTGTCGGCCAGTACGGTGATCGTCCCGTTGTACTCGTAACGGGCGACGCGGCGGTTGCCATGTTCGCAGGCAATCTGCCGGCCCTCATGGTCGAACGTGTTGCCGTTGGAGTTTCCGGCCGGGTTGCGGAACGTCGAGACGTGTCCGTCTTCTTCCAGCCACCGCATCTGGACGTTGTTGGGGATGTCGCTCCACAAGAGGTATCGCCCGACGCCGTTCCAGGCCGGGCCTTCCGCCCACAAGCATCCGGTGTGCAGCCGGAGGATGGGCGTGTTCCCAATCTTGTATTTGTCAAAACGCTTGTCGAGCGAAACCACGTCTGGTTCGGGATAGCGCACCGGGTTTTTGCCGCTCCAGTCACGCGGAGTCTGGGCGGCGGCAACGGAGGCTGAGGCGGCGGCAAGGAATGAGCGGCGATCAAGCATACAGAGGGGCAGTATATCGCGCCTTGGGTGTTACTTTAAGCAGAAGGGTATGATTTGCGCGGGGAATGTAATCCCGATTCAGGCCGGCCGCGCCGCAGTGGACCTCTGCGGCGATCACTTTGAGCCTTATTTGCACGGCGTTCCGCCCGCTTTCGCACTGCATGCGGCCGGGCTCTCGGTGGACGATCAGGTGGCCGCGTTTGCGCTGGTTGCGCGCAGCGGAGATGCGCAATGTTTTCTCGCGCGCTGGGGCCGCACCGGTGTCGGCGGCACTGCCTTTATGCCCGTACCCGCCCAGGTAGAAGACAACCGTCCCGGGATCACCGTGTATGGAAACAAGGCATCGAACTTCAACTGGCGGAGTTGCCAGTGGGAGATCTTCGAGATGCTCGACCCCGAGAAGGTGGACATCGGGTCGTTCACGGGCGATACGCTCGAAGTGCCCGCTAACGCTGACGAGGTGTGGGTGTTTCGCGGCGGCGCTCCGGCGTCTTCGTTGTCCGGAGCCGATGACAACGAGCTTGGCATTCGCAGAGAAGAGGAATCGGCCTCGTGCGAGCGCATTCGCTTCGGCGGGCGCATCTGGCGGCGGTGGAAATCGGCGGACCATCAACCGGCGTGTGAGTTACTGGGCTTCGACTCCGAGTCGGCCACTCTGCAATCCGAACTCGACCAGGTGTGGGGTGAGATTGGCGGCCAGGAAGAAGCGAAGCGCGAACTCATCCGCGCCATCCAATGGCCGGTGCTCTACCCGGAACTGTTTCTATTGTTCAAGCGGCGACGCTCGCGCGGCGTGTTGCTCTACGGTCCGCCCGGGTGTGGAAAGACGCTCTTGGGGAAAGCGGTGGTCCGGTTGTTGGCGGCCCTCTATCACCGCAAGGTGGACGATGGCGGGTTCAAGTACGTCAAGGGTCACCAGTTGCTGGACCAGTATCTGGGTAACTCCGAGAAAGCCGTGAAGGCGTTGTTTGACGAAGCGCGCCGGTTTCGCGAACAGAAGGGGTACCCGGCTGTTCTCTTCTTCGACGAGGCGGATGCGCTGTTCAAGCGCCGGCCGAACGACGCGCGGGAGAGCACGTTTACGCTGGTGCCGTCGCTGCTGGCGGAA
Source organism: Bryobacterales bacterium (assembly GCA_016789925.1). Classification (GTDB taxonomy): domain Bacteria; phylum Acidobacteriota; class Terriglobia; order Bryobacterales; family Bryobacteraceae; genus JADLDI01. The sequence continues at coordinate 2,505 of JAEUQD010000224.1, forward strand.
ATGGACGGGATGGACGAGACCGGGGCGTTTGTCATCCTGGCCACGAACCGTCCGGATTCACTGGATCTGGCGATCACGCGGCCGGGCCGGATCGACCGGCGGATTCGGGTCACCCGCCCCGACCAGAGTGCCGCGGAGGTGATCTTCCGGATCCACCTTCAAGGTGTGTTTCTCGACCGCGATTTGTCGCTCGAAGAGCTCAGTGCCTACGCCGCCCAAGAACTGTTCTCGCCGCGGCACAAGCTTTACGATGTCACGTTTACAGAGTCCGTCCCATTTCTGTTGAAAGACCTGGCAAGCGGCGCGCTGGTCCAGAACATCGTCGACCGCGCGACGGCCAACAAGATGGAATACTGCATCGAGCACAACGTTCGCGTCGGCCTGTCGCGCGAAGACCTGCGCAAAGCCGTGGAGGAAGTGCTCGACGAACAGAGAGAAGCTAAACATCTGGAAGAACTCCAGGACTTCGCCGAACTGGCCGGCAAAGAGATTACTTCCGTTCGGAAGGTCGTTACAGCTTGATCCTGCAGATCACGCCAACGTCGTCGCAGTACCACATCACTCCCTGCCAGATGGTCATGCCGTGGGGGAGCGGGTCACGGTCGCTGAGTTGAATCATCTCGTGGACCTGCCCGGTCTTGGGGTCGTACTTGTGGAATGCGTTGGCGTTGGAGTCGGCGCACCAGAGAAAATCGCCTTCCCACCCCAACCCGTGCGGACGGTCCCCGGCAGTCTTGAAGTGGTGCACGACCGTGAACTTTTCGGGATTGATGCGGTAGATGGTCGCCGCGGGCGGTACCGCAATGTAGAGGCGCCCATCGCGATATTCGATGCCATGCGCGCCGGTCTTCTGGCGCGGGGCGGGTGCGGCCTTTGCCGTCGGCGCCACGGCGGGTTTGGGAGGTTCGGGCGGGGCGAGCGGACTCTTTCGCGGGTTGGGCCAGTTCACTGCGCCCGCGCCGGGTGTGTCGTACGAGGCGATCGTTTTGCCGGATTTGCGGTCCACCTTCAGGATCTTCGAGCTATAGGTGGAGGCCAGCCACAGATGGGTGCCGTCCCAGCCGACGCCGGAGCCAGACACGCTTTCGGTGGCGAGTTTCTCCTTCAGCTTGCCCTTTTGATCAATCAGGTAGAGCGCATTGTCGAAACCCTGGTTCAGCACCCAGAGGCCCTCCGGTGTGGCCTGCATGCCATTGGGCCTCTGGCAGGGAGCGTCGAAGGCGCGTTCGACTTTCGCCTTGCGGATTGGAGTGGTGTCCTTACCCCAAAGCGCCAACCCGGCCGGCAGAGTGAGAAAATGACGACGCAGCATGGTTTATGCTCCTGTGTAGCGCGGTCGCGGGTCGAGCCCGGCGCGCACCTCGACGTTCCGCTTCCAGTCTTCCAGCACCGGCCCCTTAATGCGGGCGGCCCGGTTGCGCAGTGCCGTCATCGTAGGCTCGTCGAACTGCTTGAACTGCTGGGCGATGCGGACATCGTCTTCGAGCTGGCCGATGGTCGTGCAGCCGATGGCGGTGCAATGAATTGGCAGGCTGAGCACATAGCTGAGGCATTCGCGCGCGCTGAGGGTGGAGAGCAGCTTCGCGTTGGCGAAGTTCTTCATACCCTGGATGCCCATTCCCCGACTGACGGCTTCCGGCAAGACGAGTTTTTCGAAACTCAGATAAGCCGGATCGGCCGCATGGAGCGGCATCAGAATCGTGTCGTAGTTCTGGTACGCCTTCAACATCGCCAGGTGAGCATAGGGATCGCGGTGCCCCGTGAACCCGATAAAGCGAGCCTTACCCGCCTTCTTCGCCGCTTCAAATGCTTCGATCGCTCCGCCGGGACCAAAGATCGTCTTCACTTCCTCCGGGTTGTCAACCGCGTGAATCTGCCACAGGTCCACGTAGTCGGTCCGCAGTGCCTTCAGAGATTTGTGCAGGTCCTCCTCGGCCTCCTTGCGAGTTCGTTTAGGACTCTTGGTGGTGATGAATACTTTCTTGCGGACATCGTGCAGCGCTTCGCCGTAGACCTCTTCCGACCGCCCGTCCCAATACACCCGCGCGTTGTCGAAGTAGTTGATCCCTAGCTCGTAGGCGCGACGCGTTACCGCGACGGCTTCCTCACGCGTGATCAGCGGAAAACGTCCACCCGCCTGCCCAATCACGGTCAGCTTCTCGCCTGTCTTCCCGAACATCCGCATCGGGATGTCACCAGCCTTGACCGGAGCGGCCGGCGCGCTGGCCACGCCCGCTACCGAAACCCCAACAAATGCACGACGGTTCATAAGTCTCCTTTGGTCGAAATGGTATCACCTCAACTATGCACGTCGCAGATCTTCGCGCGGAACGGACTTATGATGA
>JAEUQD010000585.1 GCA_016789925.1 Bryobacterales bacterium
GAACAAGCCGGGTTTCAGCCTAGGGTCGGCCTTGGCTAAGCGTGCTTCGGCGGAGAGCGACCGGGACCGCGGGTCGAGCGACGGATTCAGTTGCCGGACTGTCGCTGTAAACTCCTCGCCCGGGAAGGCTTCGGTGGTGAACCGCAGCGTGTCGCCCAGCCGGACCCCGGCCGTCGCGACTTCAGGAACATCGAGCCGCAGACGGAGCGGCCACGATTTCACGATCGTCACAATCGTGATGTTGTCCTTAACGTAGGCTCCCGGCGAGACGGGCTTTTCCGAGATCGACCCGTCAAACGGCGCACGCAGCGTGGTGTCGGCAAGGCGCTCTTCGGCGAGCCGAACATCGGCCCGCAGGGCGTCGATGCTGGCCACCTGGGTCCGCAGGTCGTCGCGCGTGGCCTCAAAGGCGGCACGGCGCGCTTCGTATTGTTTTTCAATCTCGGTAAAGCGCTCGCGGGCGATATCGCCGCTGGCCACCAGCGTCTTGGCGGTTTCGAATTTGGCGCGGGCATCTTCCAGTTGGGCTCGCGCCTGGCGCATCGAGGGTGTTTCGGTCGCCGCCGAGCTTTCCTGGTTGGCGTCGAGACCGATGCGGGCGAGGGCCTGAGCGAGTGCCGCCTTGGCGCGTTCAACCTGAAGCCTGTATTCCTGCTTGTCGAGTTCGGCGATCACCTCGCCTTTCTTGACAAACTGGCCGAAATCGTAACGAATGCTCGCCAGCCTGCCCGGTACCTCAAAGGCGAGGTTTACGCTCTCGTCGGGCAGCAACGAGCCGGTCACGTTGAGATACCGATCCGAGAGCTTGTTCTCGACGGCGGCGACTTTCACAGTCACGGGTTCGGGCGGTTTGGACGCAGCCTGGGCCGCGGCCGACGTTTTCGCTTCGCTTTTCCGCGAGCAACCGGCGGCAGCGACCAGCGAAAGGATAGCGAGTAGAAGGAAAGAGTGCCTGATCATGCAGTAATCCCGCCTAGGAAGAGATCCACAAGGGTTTGAATAATCACGGGTTGGGGCGCCGGAAGATTGCCCGGATGCAGCACGGAGAAGATCAGCCCCTGATGCGCCACCATTCCGGCAAAGGCGCGCGCGGCGACGAGCGGGTCCATGGGGCGAAAGACGCCGACGTCCATTTGCTGCTTGATATGCCGGGTCAGGAATTCATAGAAACAGGCGACGTGGCGCTCATAGAATAGACGCGAAAGTTCGTGCCTTTCCAGCGCGGAAAACATCAAAAGGCGCGAATAACGAGGGTCCCGGACGTAGAAATCCAGCAACAGCTCGGCGAGGCGGGTAAAGAGCGCACGGTTGTCTCCGGCACGGGAAAGAGTGGTGAGTTCCTCTTCCGTACCCGGGGCGGTCTCCGCGGTTTTCGCTTCGAGGATGGCGTCGTAAAGGGCTCGTTTGGTGGAAAAGTGCTGATAGAGGACGGGCTCACTGACGCCGACGGTAGCGGCCAATTCGCGCGTGGTAGTCCCGCGGAATCCGCGTTCGGAGAATAGATCCACGGCCGAATCGACAATCGCCGAGCGGCGTTCGGGACCTGACAAGCGTTGTCTGGGCAAAGGAGAAGGGTTCATGGGGAAGAACAGAACCTAGCGAACACTAGGCTAGTGAACGCTAATATACCACCGGACACCTGATTGATGCAATTGCCAACGTGGCCGGCTCAAAGAAAGTGGATGCAAGCTTTACAGTCTTTAACAGCGAAATCGGTAACGGATGGGCAACACGAGGGCGTCCTGTACCAAGAGGACGAAGTACCAGTCCTCAGATTGGTCAAAATTGCTTCGAATAGACAAGTTTGTTCTGGCCGGTATCGCGGCTTTGCCGGTGAGCCTTTTCGCCCAGGAGGCGGTGTTGCGGACAGCCAATCCACTGTACATGCCCGCTCCGGTGGACTCGAATAGTCCGGCGGCGTGGATCGACGGCCAATTTGTCATCTTCAATTCAGCGGGCATGCCTTTGGTGAGCCGGGGCGGGAGTCAGTTTCTGCCCTTCGAGACGGAATCCGTTTCGCTGGAACAGATGAACCAGATTCCGGTTTGGATCGAGGCCGTTTGGCTAGACCAGGACGGGACGCTGTTTGCCTGGTATCATCACGAGCCGCATGGACTTTGCGGACCAGGGAGCGAGTTGACCGCGCCGTTTATTGGCGCGATGGTCTCGCACGACGGCGGGCGTTCGTTTTCCGATCTCGGGCCTGTGCTCATGTCGGGAGACGCGCTGAACTGCGAAGCCCGGAACGGGTTCTTCGCCGGGGGGCATGGCGATTTTTCGGTAGTTCCAGATCGGAATAACGAATACTTCTATTTTCTGTTTGGCAACTATGGCGGAGACGGATCGCAGCAGGGCGTGGCGGTGGCCCGCATGCCGATCGCGGACCGTTTCGCTCCGTCCGGGAAGGCCTGGAAGTACTTCCAGGGCGAGTGGGGAGAACCGGGACTGGGCGGGCAGGTCACACCCGTGTTTCCGGTGCGGGAACCCTGGCAGAACCAGAACACCGATGCATTCTGGGGTCCGTCGCTGCATTGGAACACCTATCTCGAGAAGTACGTGATGCTGTTGAGCCGCGCCTGTTGCGATACACGATGGCCCCAGAAGGGGATCTACGTCAGCTACTCGGCCGACCTGGCGGATCCCGCGTCGTGGTCGCGACCGAAGTTGCTGCTGGAGGACATCGGATTTGGTCCCGGGTGGTATCCGCAGGTTCTGGGCGAGCGTTTTGGCGAGACCGATTCGATCGCCAGCCGGGTGGCTCGTGTCTACATTCACGGCGTTTCGCACTGGGAGATCGAGTTTCGTCCTGACACCGGCCCCGTACAATAGGAACTGTGGCTGGGCCTAGTCCGAAGAAGAAAACCAATTATTCCCGAGCTTTAGCGGAAGCCAAGGCCCTAATGTGGACGCACCGGTGGCGTCTGGCGGCGGGACTTGTACTGATGCTGGTGAGCCGCCTGCTGGGGTTCGTCCTGCCGGCATCGACCAAGTATGTGATCGACGAGGTGATCGCCAAGGGGCACCTGGACATGCTGGTCACCGTGGCGGTGATCGCGGCGGCGGCGACCATGGCGCAGGCAGTAACCTCGTTTGCATTGGCCCGCATTCTGGGCGTGGCGGCTCAACGGGCGATCACGGAGATGCGCAAGCGAGTGCATGCGCATGTAGAACGCCTTCCAGTGGGCTACTTCGATTCGATGAAAGTAGGCCAGCTCATCGCCCGGGTGATGAATGATGCGGAGGGTATCCGCAACCTGGTGGGTACGGGGCTGGTCCAACTGTCGGGTGGACTGCTGACGACCATCGTTGCGTTGGGCGTCCTCTTCTACATCCACTGGAAAACCACGCTGGTGACCTTGCTGGTGTTGGCGGTATTCGGGGGCGTGCTGGCGGTGGCTTTTGGACGACTGCGGCCCTTGTTCCGGCAACGTGGCGAACTTCAGGCCACCTTGACCGGGCGTTTGGGCGAGTCGCTGGGGGGGATCCGGGTCGTGAAGGCCTATACGGCCGAACGGCGGGAAGACCTGATCTTCGCCCGCGGCGCCCATAAGCTGTTCCGCAACGTGGCTCAGTCGATGACGGGCGTTTCGTTCGTGATGGCGTTCTCGTCGATGATTGTGGGCGTCATTGGTCTGATTATCTTCATCATGGGTGGTAACGCCGTGATTCGGGGTGAAATGACCTTGGGCGACCTGTTCATGTACGTCGCCTTCACGGGCATCATGGCGATGCCGGTGATTGAACTGGCCTCGGTGGGGACTCAGATCACGGAAGCCTTTGCGGGGTTGGACCGCATTCGCGAGATTCTCGATATGCGGACCGAGGCGGATACGGACCGTGAGCGCGTTCCGGTGCCGCGGTTTGCGGGGCGGGTGGAGTTTCGCGATGTCTGGTTCGAATACACGGCGGGCGTTCCGGTGTTGAAAGGCATCTCGTTCGAGGCGCCGGCCGGATCGACGATCGCGCTGGTGGGTTCGAGCGGGTCGGGTAAGAGCACGCTGACGAGCCTGGTGATGAACTTCAACCAGCCGAAGGCCGGGCAGATTTTGATTGACGGCGAAGACCTGGCAGGTCTGCGCATCCGCGAATACCGGGCCCAACTGGGAGTCGTGTTTCAGGACAACTTTCTTTTCGACGGGACGATTGCGAGCAACGTGTCCTACTCGTATCCCGGCGCCACGCGCGAAGAGATTGTCGAGGCGTGCCGCGTGGCGCATTGTCACGAGTTCATTGAACGATTCCCCGAAGGCTACGACACGGTGGTGGGCGAGCGCGGCGTCAAGCTTTCGGGTGGCCAACGGCAGCGTGTGGCGATCGCGCGCGCGGTGCTGGCGAATCCGCGCATCCTGATTCTGGATGAGGCGACGTCGAGTCTCGACAGTGAAAGCGAGGCCCTGATCCAGGAGGGACTGCGCCGGCTGCGGGAGGGGCGCACGTCGTTTGTCATCGCGCACCGGTTATCGACGATCCGGAGCGCGGACGAGATTCTGGTGCTCGAA
>JAEUQD010000228.1 GCA_016789925.1 Bryobacterales bacterium
GTGACTTCATGTCGCCCGGACGGCGTGATTCGCTGCGTGCGATCGACGCTTCAAACAGTTTCCCGGCCCATGCTTCCGACGACAGAAAGTTCCAGCAATCGTCGTTTTGCAAACACTGGACTGCGCGGACGCCCGTTTCGCCACCTTTTCTTCGTTCGGTCAGGCACTGGAGCGCTTCCAGCACATGGAAGCCGTAAATATCCAGGCCGGAAAAAGAAACCGCCACCGCATTGCGTTGCGGCGCGTTGAACGGCGTATCGACGGCGGGAATGCGCAGCGCCACCGGCGCGGACGACCCGGCGAGCATCGGAAACCGCAGTTCGCGCGAGATCTCGACCATCCGCTTGGCCTGACGCCAACTCCAGGACAGGTGCTTGTCGTTGAATACCGGCACGGACCGTCCGCTCTGCCGGAACACGTCGGTGATCTTGAGGAACATCTCGAACCGTGGGTACAGTTTCTGTTCCTTGTCGTTCGTCGGGTAGTCGCCGTGCTCACCGATCAGCAGCACGCCGTCCACTGCCAGTTTGTCGCCGCCGAGAGTGAGCGCTTCGGCGACCGTGCGGTAGATCGGCACGTTGTACTTCTTCGCCCGCTCCCGGCTCATGTCGTTCTTCGGCACCTGTTCGGTGAACATCGAAACGATTTTCGACCGCGGATAGGGCGGCTGGTCGTCCTGGTTGTATCCTTCAAGATACTTGCCCACCACGACATCGGCATGGGAATTCGGCCGGTACTCCGTGATGATGGCGGCGATCTTTCTGGGTTCCGCCGCGGATGCCGGCAGGACGGCCAGAGAAGAGGAGGCGAGAAAAGTGCGTCGGTTCATACTACTGGAGATGACCAGCGTATCAGACCTCGCCCGCCGCCCGACAAAACCGTTTGAAACCCCGAGCACGTATTTTCCATCTGGAAGAGAATAGACGGTGACAGTTTCATGAGCCCAGTGAAAGACAGCGAAACCCAAACGCTACCGCGCTGCAATAAAGCTTGGTCGACCACGAGCGGCTCTTCGGGTGCGGTCCCCGAAGACATCCTTCTCCGCGCGGCCCGCCGGTTAGGTCCGGTCGGGCTCGTCTACGCCTTTTCTTTTCTAGCGTTTTATTTGGCTTACGCCATCGTTTCGGGTAGGCCGGTGGCTGCGGCCGACCTGCCCGGAGCCATCACCCTGGCCGCTCTGCTTCTGGGCCTGACCATGTACGCGATCAGCCGTTGGGCCCACTGGCCGCCCTGCCGGATCTTGTCTGCCGGCCTCGTCTTCCAGGTTCTCGCTTCGTTCCTGATCGCCTTCATCGAAACCTACTGGCCCTATGCGCCCGATGACATCATCCACGGGCACTCGGCCGTCGCGATCTGGATTGTCTACTTTGCGCTGCTAGTTCCTGTCAATTGGCGGCAGACCATCGTGGCGTCGCTGCTATCCGCCCTGACGCTGCCGGCATCGATGGCGCTCCATATTCTGCTCGGCCACGTTCCCTCCCCCACGCCTGGACAGTGGATTTTGATCAATCTGGCGCCCATGCTGATGGTGGTGACGACCGCCCCGCTGTCCCGCTACCTGTTCAGTTTGGGCGCTCAGGTCTCCAAGGCGCGCGAAGCCGGCAGCTACGAATTCATCGACCGCCTCGGACAAGGGGGCATGGGCGAGGTATGGCGGGCGCGCCACCGGATGCTGGCGCGCGAAGCGGCCGTCAAGCTGATCCGCCCCCGTTCGGTGGGATTGCACGATACCGAGGCGGTCGAAGCCGCGAAACGGCGCTTTGAACGCGAGGCCAGGGCGACCGCGGCTTTGCAGTCGCCCAATACGGTCACCCTCTACGACTACGGCATGACGGACGAAGGCGTCCTCTACTACGCGATGGAACTGGTAAAAGGGATGGACCTGGAAGACCTCGTGCGCAAGCACGGTCCGCAACCGCCCGAACGAGTCGTCCGCATCCTCTCTCAAGTCTGCAGTTCCCTGGCCGAGGCGCATGCCCATGGCCTGACCCACCGCGATATCAAGCCCCGCAATATCCTCATCGGCCGTCTCGGCCTGGAGTTCGATTTTGTCAAGGTAGTGGATTTCGGACTAGTAAAGGCTCTCCGCGACACCGAACAGACGCAGTTGACCCAGGACGGAACCACGACCGGCACTCCGGCCTACATGGCCCCGGAAGTCGCGATGGGCACTGGGGATGTCGACGAACGGGCAGACCTCTACGCCCTAGGCTGTGTCGGCTACTGGCTGCTCACCGGCCACAACGTCTTCGAGGGCAAAACAGCGATGGCCGTGGCTCTCGACCATGTCCAGACGCGGCCTGTCCCGCCCTCCGAACGCGTCGAAACACCCATTCCGCGCCGACTGGAAGCCGTCATCCTTGCGTGCCTCGCCAAAAAGCCCGAAGACCGCCCGCAGTCGGCGCTCGAACTCAAAGCGCGTCTGGAGGAATCGCTGGAAGGTGTCGATTGGAACGACCAGTCGGCTGAGTCCTGGTGGCGCATCCATGCTCCGGAAATCGCCGCGCAAACCTACGCCCCCGCAACACTGGTGTAACCGCCGCACCGGATGCGATACTAGCAGGGAGCGGGCGTTTAGCTCAGTTGGTTAGAGCACTTCCCTTACAAGGAAGGGGTCCGGGGTTCGAGTCCCTGAACGCCCACCATCTCCCACCCAAGTGAAACGGCAACCGCGTCCGCTTTCGCAGCGCGACATCGTCCGGCTCGGACAACGCGACCCGTCGCAGGAACGGGACGATCGCATCCGCGCGGTCATCCGCCAGATTCCCAAAGGCAAGGTCGCTACCTATTCCCAAGTGGCCGCCGCGGCCGGCTATCCCATGTACCACCGGCAGGTCGTGCGCCTGCTCCGCAATGCCGGCAACGCCTTGCCCTGGCAGCGTGTTGTGGGCGCGGGCGGCTTCATCAAGCTCCAGGGCGAGGCTGCCGCCGAACAGCGATTCCGCCTCGGGATGGAAGGCGTGCGGTTTAAGGGCAAACGGATCGACATGGCCCAGTGTCAGCACACCTTCCGGACGTGGGAACTGTAACAGTCATCAAACGTTAACACCGCTGTAATTCTCTGTTTAACACAGCCCGTTATTCTTCGACTTGCTCTCGGGTGAGCACATTCGAAGTCTTCCACTTGCGCCCCGCCGGCGTCGAGGGAAGGCGTTCTTCCTAACCCGGATCCCATTTTGAGGAATTTCATGAACAGTCGTTTTGTGCGGTTCGCTCTGACTGCGGCTTGCTCGCTAGTCTGTGCGCTGGCGCAGACGCCGGGCCGCGTCGATGTCATCAACTACTCCGGTTTTGTCGGGACCTTCCCCATCGCCCCGGGCTCGATTGCGAGCGCCTATGGCGATTTTGGAACCGTCACCACCACTTCTGCCTCCTCGCTCAGCCCCATGCCCACCGAACTGGCGGGCATCGGGCTTTTCGTCAACAACGTAGCGGCGCCGCTCTATTTCGTCTCCAGCGCCCAGATCAACTTCGTCGTCCCAGTCGCCACCGCGACGGGCCGGCCCACCGTGGAAGTGCGGCGTGGACAGACCGTCGTCGCCCGCGGATCGGTTGCTGTCTACGAGATTGGCCCGGGACTCGCTTCCAGCGACAACTCCCCCACGCGGCAAGGCATTATCCAAAACCAGGACTTTGCCATCAATAGCCAGGCGGCCCGGGCGCGCCGCGGGTCCGTGATTCAGCTCTACGCGACCGGCTGCGGCGTCACTCAACCCGCGACCCAGGATGGCCTCCCGCCCACCGTGCTGTCGCCCGCCGTCGCCGCCGTCAAGGCCTTCGTGTCGTGGGCCGAAGCGCCCGTTCTATTCGCGGGCGCGCACCCGCAGTTTCCCGGCATCTGCCAGATCAACGTCACCGTCCCCGGCAATGCCTTCATCACGGGCCAGGTTCCCGTGTTTGTGACCGTCAACGGCGTGGCCAGTAACCCCGTCTCGTTCTGGGTGGAACAGTAAATGAAACCAAGTAAATTTATCCTTCTTGTGCTCGCCGCCGCTTTGTTGGTGAGCGCGCAAGACAAAGGCACCATTGCCGGAACCGTCTTCGACGCCTCCACGGGACAGCCCGTTCGCGGCGCGGCCATTAGCATCGATGGACAGTCCGGTAGCCACTTCAAAACCGACACGGAAGGCCGCTTCCGCTTCGACATCTCGCCGGGCAAGTACAAGATCGTCTTCTCCGCTGAGAATTTCACTGACGCCGTTGTGGATGAAGTGATTGTCGCCGCGGGCCAGGTGGCCGAGGCCAGCACGGTGATGGCCAACAAGTCTTCGGTTACCAAAGTGGACGTGGTCGAAAAGGTGGGTGCCGTGGCGGCCAACGCCGAAGCCATGCTCACCGAGCGCCGCCTGGCGTCGGTCGTCAGCGACGGCATGTCCTCGGACGAAATCAAGAAGACCGTCGCTTCCGACGCGGCGGGCGCGGTGGAAAAGGTTACCGGCGTTTCGGTAGTCGACTCGGGTTATGTCTACGTCCGCGGCTTGGGCGAGCGCTACAGTTCCACCATGCTCAACAACGCCATGATTCCGACCAC
>JAEUQD010000601.1 GCA_016789925.1 Bryobacterales bacterium
GCTGTTCCGGCCCGCACTTGGCGCAATCATCCCGTTAGCGTTGGGGGCGCTCTTCCTGAGCCAGTTTTGCCGCGCGGTCACCGGCGATCCCTGGCAGCTTCCGTACTTCGCCAATCAGCAGCGCTATGGCTGGCCCATGACCGCGCTCTGGATGAAGCCCGTTGCCAAACCGCTCACCCATGCGAAGCTCGCCGACTACTGGGACTGGGAGCGCTCGGAACACAAGCAGATTGAGACCGCGGGCGCTCTGCTCCAGCACGCGCCGCTGAAGGTCGCCAAGCAGTGGCACCACTACGCCGGCCCGCTGCTCAGTATTCCTCTGCTGGGAATCGCGGCAGCGTTGCGGGCCAGGCGAGTTCGGTGGTTGGCCCTTCTGGCGGCACTCGGACTTGTGGTCGTGGCGACCGAGCAATCCGCGTTTCCCCACTACTTCGCGCCGTTCACCGTGGCCCTCATCGCGGTATTGGCGTGGAGCTGCCGGACGTGGGTCCGGCTTCAGCCACGGGTGGCCATTCCCTATCTTTTCTGGCTGCCGGCCGGGCTACTGGTGGTGCTGATCCCTCGTACGGCGGCCCCGCTTATCGAGCGTCCGGAGCAGATTCAGACCTCCGATGGGTGGTGCTGCCGGTACAAAATCGGCGAAGTTCGCCAGCGGGTGCTGGCCCAACTGAACCGGCTGGGCACACGCCACGTGGTACTGGTTCGATATTCGCGGCGCGATCCCAATTTCACGCTGGACTGGGTTTACAACCCGCCGGATATCGACTCCGCGTCCGTCATCTTCGCCCGGGATCTTGGCGAGCCGCGGAATCAAGCTTTGCGCGACTACTATCGCGACCGCACGTTCTGGGTGGCAATCCCAGATCAGGACCCGATAGTCGTGGAGCCCTACAATCGGCTATCATTCCAGCATGGCAATTTCACGCCGCTCCTTCCTTGAATCGGTCCCTTTGTTGGCGGCCCAGGCCGCCCTGGCCGCCGAAACAGACAAGAAGACAGGAATGCCCACCCGCGTGCTGGGCAAGACAGGCGCTCGTGTGTCGGTATTGGGCTTTGGCTGTGGCAGCCGGCTGCTTTCCTATAACGAGGAAGCGAAGGCGGCCGAGGCGTTGAACCGCGGCATCGAACTGGGCATCACGTATCTGGACACCGCCTATGGCTACGGCTCCGGCAAGTCGGAGAGTTGGGTCGGAGGAGTGATCAAGGGCCGGCGTCAGGGCTTGTGGATCACGACGAAGGTGCAGGACCGCAAGGCGGACGTCGCCATGCGGACGGTGGAAGGAAGCCTGAAGCGGCTGGGGACGGACCATTTGGACCTGATCCATATCCATGCCTTAGGCGACGCCGCGGATCTCGCCCAAATTGAAGCGGCCGACGGCGTCTTGAAGGTGATGTACAAGTTGAGGGAGCAGAAAGTCACCCGGTTCATCGGAGTCACCTGCCATTCCGACCCGGTGACCCTGAAGGCAGCCCTGGAGCGTCACGATTTCGATTGCACCCAGATGGCCTTGAACGCCGCGCTGAGCGGCATGGCCAACGGGCGCGGCCGGATGATCATGAACCGCACCCTTCCGGCTTCTTTTGAGCACCAGGCTCTGCCGGTGGCGCTCAAAAAGAAGATGGGGATCACGGCGATGAAGGTCTACGCGCAGGAAGGCCTGGTGGGAACAGCCCCCTTGAACAAGCTGCTTTCCTATTCGTTGTCGCTGCCGGTGGCGGCCGCGGTGGTAGGGATGCCGCAACTCGAGCACATCGACGAGAACGTCAAGTTGGCGAAGGCGTTCAAACCGCTCTCCGGGAGCGAAATGCGCGAGTTGTCGGGCAAGCTAAGCCAGGAACACAAGGCGCGGCTGGACGCATTCTTCGCCACGCACATCGACGCCTGAGGCGTTCTATTTCCGGGGGCGCGGAGTGGCGTCGGCCTGGGTCAGGCCCATCGCCCACTTCACGGCCTCCAGCCACATTTTCTGCACGTCGGGGCGGGCCCAGGAATCCTCGCGATGGCCGAGGGTCGAATAGAACACGCGACCCTTGCCGTAGTTCCGGATCCACGCGACCGCGAAGTCCTTGTCGGTGCGTTTGACGTACTTGTTGGATAAGTCGATCTTCGTGGCGTCGAGGCTCATCAGAACGCGCACCTTGTCGCGCGAGAAGTCCTTCGCCTGATAGATTTCGTCCATCACGGAGAAGGTCGGCGGAAAGTGTTTGACGATGGGGTTGTCGCGGTCCTCGACCACGACCGGAGCCTGGAACTGGTTCCAGGGGTGATGATCGAAGTATCCGCCGGTCATGTCGCCGTATTCCGGCCACTGGTAGAACGTGTCAATGGCGGAATGGACGCCGATGAATCCCTTGCCGTCCTCGCGGATGAAGCGAAGCAGGTCGGCCTTCTGCGAGTCGTCCATATCCAGTTCGCCGGTAGTGTAGAAAAGAACAGCGTCGAAATAGTCGAGGTTCTTTGCATTGGCTTCCAGCTTTTTCTTGGTGAGTAACTCCGTATCGGTGCGAATGAATGTATCGAACAAACCGCTTTCCTGCCCCAGCTTCCAGATCGTGGCCAAACCATAGGAAGTGGCGTCGTGTTGGTAGCCTTTGACGGCTCCAATCGCCAGAAGTCTCTTCTTGGCCGGCTGCGCGGTGGCGGGCACAGCGGTTAGCGTGATGGAAAGAACGGCAACAAGCGTCCGCATACTTTCCATTATCCGCAGGATTGGCCCAATGGGGCGAGGCTGGCAGCGCGGGTTGCCCGAAAAGGGACATAGATCTGTTGAATGGGCTCGAAGAATCAATCCTTTTGGGTTTGGCACGAGGCTTGCTTCAGGAGTTAGCGCGGACCTGACCAGGCTCCGCAAGATCCAAACCACAACAAGGGGATATAACTCGATGACCACTCGTGTATTGCAATCACTCGCTGTATTCGCGGCTATGGTGGGAACTTCCCTGGCCGCCGATCTGAACTCCATCATGGAGCACGCCAAGAATGTGCAGATGGACGCACAACAGATCAGCACTGCTTTGAAGTCCAAGAACTTCGATACCAACGAAGTGAAGAACAAGATTGAGGCGACCCAAGGCCGGATCAACAATCTGAAGGAAGCCGTCGCCGCCTACGAAGCCGCCAATCCGGGCGCCGCGAATTCCGAGAACTGGAAGGCCGTGAAGGATCGGGTGACGCTTCTGGAGATCTTCGCCAGCCGCAAGGCGGAACTGTTGACGGACGCTCAGCGCAACCGAAGCATGCTGCGGGCACACGCCGATGGGATCGCCAAGCGCGCAGTGAGCCTGCAGGAAACCACAGCCCGCCTGCAGCAGGTATCCACATCGTCGTCGGGGTCCTAAGCCAACACGGTGCTCAGGATCGAGCAGCCAGGGAGTGCGGGCCACTCCCTGGCTGATTTTGCGTTTAGGCCAGTTCCTTGAGCTTCGTCACACGCGCCCGCGCGTCGGCCTCCTCGGCGGCGGTGAGGGGCAGGAACGGAAGGCGGCAATAGCTGGCGTTGAGCCCCATCTGGCCCAGCATGAACTTCATGGTGGGCAAGTCGCCGCCGGAAATGCCGATGGCCCGGTTGAGATGCTCCTGGGAGGCGGCCAGATCCTTTCCTCCTCGAAACGCCTTGAACACGGCGGCGGTCTGCGCGGGAATGACGTTGCCGTTACCGGTAATGGCGCCGGCTCCGCCATTCTGGAGCGTGGTTGCGATCAACTTCGGCGACCCGGTAAACACCTTCAGCTTGGGGAACTCCTTCAGGAAGGTCATCAGGGTTTCCGGGTTTCCGGAGGAGTCCTTGAGACCGTGAAGCCTAGGGTGGCCGGAGAGCCGCCGGAGCAGATCCGGAGTAATCGGAACGCCGCTGACGGCAGGGATGTGATAGAGGAGGACGGGAACCTTCGCGGCATCCAACACGGAGGTGAAAAACCGTTCCAGGCCATCGACTCTGGGGTTCTTGTAGTAGAACGGCGGCAGGACAAGCGCCGCTTCAACCCCCGAATCCGCAGCGTGGCTGAGCAGGTCGAGCGTGTCAGGCAAGTTGGTGCAGCCCACATGGCAGAAGAAATCCATCGTGCCCTTGGACCGCATCATCGACTCGAGGATCTTCCGGCGTTCGGCGACGGTGAACGAACTGAATTCGCCCGTTGTCCCCATGACGACGATTCCATCGACACCGTTGTGGCGCAGCATGGCCAGCAGATCGCGAGCAATGCTTTCGTCGAACTGGCCCTGGCGGCTGACGGGCGTGAGAGCGGCCACGAAGAAACGCGGATGGGCGCCAGACTTGGTTGTGGCCGCGGCGGCCGTGGCCGACAGCGTCATTCCGGCCAGAAACGATCGTCGTGTTGCGGACATTTCGGAATCACCTTCCTTTCGACTGAACAGAGACATTGTCTACATAAAATACGGTTTCCGCCACTGGCGTGTCCGCGCCGGCGAGATCTTTCAGTTTCGGATCGTACCGGTCCAGTTGGCGCGTGGGGTCGTTCCGGTAGGGGCCAGTGCGAAAGGAGAGGCGCTCGATGGTCCGCACAGTTTCCGCCAGCGCCGCCTTCTCAACCAGCGGCTTTCCATCAATCCTGAGACTGTACCGGCTGTTGGGCACGTCCACGTCAATGCCGACTTCGTACCACTTGTCGCCGGAGTACTTGACGGCTGCGGAAGACGATCGAATCCATCCATCGTGGGAGAAGACAACTCTCACCGGCCGGTTACCATACCGGTCCATGACTTCCATTTCGACATTGTCCGCGCCACTGGTCTTCGGCATGATCCTGTAGCGTATGGCTGCCCGGTTGCTTTCCGGAAAGACGCGCACGGCACGAGCATAATCGTAGGGGTCCTTGTCCCGCAACTCGAGGCCCTTCCCGGTCGTGCCTGGGAGTTCCACTACCGACACACTCGCCCACTTGGGGCTATAGGTGTTCCAGTCCTTGATGTCGCCTCCGGCTGCCATCGTCTCGAAAGTATCGTCGACCGGACCGGCGATCTTGTCCCGGACGGGCGCCGGAATACGGCTCACCCAGATGTCTTCCTTGTTCATGCTGTAAGTGACCCAAAAGGCGCCATCTCCGGGGTCGCCGTTGCCTTCAGCGATCCCGCGAACGTATTGCGCGCCGAAGTCCTTGGACTTCCCGAGGAAGCGCCGGGGCGGCACTTCGCCGTTGACGAGGTTGAGCGTGTCGAACACGATGCCATCGGCGCTCGTGGAAACGGCCAGAGGCCAGCGCTGGACACCGAACTCGACCGGGTTGTACACCAACGCGAATTGACCGCCGGGCGTGCGCTGACCCCACACCTTCGCGTTGTTGGTGATTATTGTTGCTGCGCGAACCGCCGGCGACCACGTCTTACCCTCATCGCCCGACAGCGTGACATCGGCGACCTTGCAGATGCCCACCACCTTGCCATCGGCGCGGTGGAAAAACGACGGCGCCGAACACCGCCCTGAGATGGTGCTGCGCTCGGGGTCTTCATCGCGCCACTGCTCGGTTACGACCTTGTCGTTCAGCAACGCATCACAGGCGGCGACAAAGCCCCTGTCGCCGGAGCGCTGGTAGAAGGGGAAGGCAGTGTTGGCCTCGTTCCACGGCGTGGAACTGTTGTAGCGGACGAAGTAGATGGGACCCATCGCGCCATCCTTGTAGACCTCCCGGACGACTCGGCCGATGCCCCCCGTCCGGAACGGATTGGGGGCGTGCCCGTAGAACGCCGAGATGAGCAGCCGGCCATCGGGCGCCGTAAAGAAGCCCATGCGCTGGTGCATCATGTAGCCGGTGCTCCGCGGCGGCAGAGTGGTCCCGGCTGGAGGCTGGTAAGGCGGAAACACGAGTGTCGGGGCCGACCAATGGCGTCCGTCGAGAGAGGTGACGAGCAGGGTTTGGCCGGGCGGCTCGTGTTCGCCGATCGGGTTGCTCAGGTATTCGAGATAGAACTTGCCATTCCAGTGGGCGAGCATGGGAGCGTGGTTGTAGGTCCAGCCGAACCCGTCACCGAGATCCGGACGGGTTCGATTGGCGCGCACCACCTGATAGCTGGACACACCAATGGCAGGCCTCAGGCGTCCGTCGTGGACGGTCTGGTCCACGTAGACTCCGCCCAGGTAGCGAACAGGCTCGGACGGGCTACCGGTTTGGGTGAGCGCGGCAACGGTCACGGACAGGACGACCAACCTCATGACCGTATTATGCGGGACAATCCCCCTGCCATTTCGCCGGAATCCACGGAGTCGTAGCAACCTGGGGCCCGGCGAGCGCGTACTATGGATGTGATCACCATGAGCGCCGGCCGGATTTCTCTCGCCCTGCTATTGGTGGCAGGAGCCGTTCCCGCCGCGGACGATGTCGTGTTCCGCAGTGATGTCTCGTTGATCCGTGTCGATGTGCAGGTGCTGGACAGGCAGAACCGCACGATCACCGGCCTTCACCAGGAGGACTTTGTCCTGCGTGAAGAGGGTCAGACCCGGGAGATCCGGAATTTCGCCAGCGAAGAAGTACCGCTGGACGTGGTGCTGCTGCTGGACGTGTCGCGGAGCATGCGGCCCCACATTGAGCGGATCGCCGCCGCGGCGAATGAGGCGATGCTGGTGCTGGGGCGGCAGGACCGGGTCGGGATCATGGTGTTCGACCGGCAGGTGCGGACGCGGATGCGGCTGCGCCAGAGCGTGGGCGACCTGGGCCACGAGATGCGCCAACTCCTGGATGACGAGGACTTTAACGGCGGAACGGACATTACGCGCGCGCTCTACGAAGCCGGGCGATACCTGGGCCGGGAGGCGCGGAGGGAGGCTCGCCGCGCCATCGTGATTGTCACCGACGACCAGACGGAGCGGGGCCGGGATGAGGCTGGTGTGACGCGGGCGCTGACGGCCTCGGACGTGGTGTTGAGCGCTATTATCTCGCCGGATGCGTTACGGTCGGCGCGTGGTGGCGGCGGTATGGGTAGGGGCGGCGGGGTTCTGGACGACATCATCTTTGGGCGGCGGTATCCGCGGCAGCGGACGCCGGTGAGCTACGGAACGCGGTCGGCGGGAACGTCGGAGATCGCGCGGCGCACGGGTGGCGATAGCCTGCGCATCGACGATGCGGATGCACTCGAGACGACGCTGTCGCGGATCCGTCAGCGGTACGCGCTGCACTTCTACCTGCCCGACGGCGTAAAGCCGAGCCAGGAGCGCAAGATCGACGTCGAGTTGGCGGCGGCGGCGCGGCGGCGCTATCCGGATGCGGATGTGCGGTACCGGAACAACTATTTGACGCCGACCGACGCCGGGTCTACGGTGTCGTCGGCACCGCCCACGGAGGCTCCGGTGACGGTGGCCAGCGGCGATTCCGCGGACCGTTCCCCTGCGCCGCAGGAGGAAGAACCCCGGCTGAAGAAGCGCCGCCCGGCGGTGGATGAAACCTACGGTTCTCGCAGTGGCCCGGGCCCGGCCTCCGACGGAGTGTGGCGGCGGTCGACGGACCCTGAGCCTCCGCGGTCCGAGCCGAAGGTGGCAACCCCAGCCGGGGAGGCGGAGCGGAAGGGCGGCTGGCGCAAAGCCACGCCGGAAGACCTAAAGCCGTAACGGGACGACGCGGGAACCTGTATTGACAGCCTGTTGCACGGCGAGGGTCGCGGCGAGGCTGCGAAGGCCTTCGGTCGCCGGAACGAGGGGGGCCGCGCGATGCTCGACGACATCGAGGAAATGATCGAGTTGGCGGACCAGAGGATCGGCGGGCTGAATGGAAAGCCGGCCCTTCTGGAAGGGAAGGGCCCACGAGCGCTCGCCATTCTGCCGCCACCAGCGTAGCGATGGCAACGCGAGTGAGCCGTGAGTCCCTGCGAGCACGAGACTGTCGCGCGAATCGTCCCGGGCGTAGAGTGGGTTCTCGCCTGCAGTCTGCTCCCAACTGAATGGGGTCACGGCACAGTCGGAGACGACGAGAGTGCCCAGTGCGCCGGTTTCGAATTCGAGAATGACGGCTGCGGTGTCCTCGACCGGGTGTCCGCGGACGCGGTGGGAAGCGACAGCCTGGACCGCGGCGATTTCGCCCACCAGCGCGCGCAGGCTGTCGATTTCGTGGGCGAGGTTGATCAGGATGGGGCCGCCGCCCGGACTCGTGCGCCAGGCGACATCGAAGTAGGGGTCGGGTTTGTGGAAGAGGCTGGCTCCGGTCACCGAGACGATCTTTCCCAGATGGCCCAGGGCGATGTATTGGCGGGCGGCCTGAATCGCGGCGCTATGGCGGCGATGGTAGCCGACCAGGACGGGCGTTGCTGAGCGCCCGGCAATTCTGACGAGCCTCGCTGCTTCGGAGAGGTCGTCCGCTAGCGGCTTCTCGACCAATGCAGGGACACCAGCTTCGAGTAGCGTAGTGGCCGTCGGGACGTGATCCTGGGTAGGAGTGGCCACAATCGCGCCTTGCGGGCGGTGCTCCAGGAGCATTCGGGTCACGTTGGTGTAGTGGGGCACGGATCGCTCCGCAGCCCAGGCCGATGCCGCCGGGGAGGGGTCGACGATTGCGGAGAGACGGGAACGGGGATTGGCTGCCAGCCGCGCGGCATGCTCGCGTCCGATCAAGCCGGCGCCGATCAGGGCTATATCGAGTGGTTGTTCGGATTTCGATGACAAAGGGCCCAAGGGCGCTATTGTAAGCCCAACCCGCGGTGAGTTCGAGCGGCGGGTTGCCGCATGCGGATAGAATCTGGGCATGACGCGTCGACAACTGATGCTGCAGGCGGCCGGGGCGGCGGGATTGAGTGGTGCGGGGAAGGCCACGGGGTTTGCTTTGATCGGCGACCGGCCTCATAACTCGGATTACATCCGAACGGGGTTGCGGCGGACGATCTGTAAAGAGATGGGGGTGAGCGTGGATTTCCGCGATGAAGTGGAACTCCTGTCCGAAGAGACGCTCCGCGGCTACCGGTTGCTGATTATTCTTCGCGACGGGTTCGCGTGGCCGGACGGGTATCTTGACGAGAACTCGAACGCCGCGTGGCACGTAGCGGGGAGGCCGGAGTTGGTGAGTCAACCGGCGGTGCCCAAGGGCGAGATCAAGGGCTTTGCGTGGATGACGCCCGAACAGGGGCGGGCCGTGCAGAAGTTTGTGCGGGAGGGCGGCGGGGCGCTACTGCTGCACAACGTGACACACATCGGGACGCACAATGCGCAGTTTCGGGAGGTACTGGGCGCGTCGTATATCGGGCACCCGCCGGTGCGGACGTTCCAGGTGCGGGTGACGAATCCGAACCATCCGATTACGCGCGGGGTGAGCGATTTCGTGGTGACGGACGAGCAGCATTACATGACCTATGACAAAGACTCGAAGCACCTGCTCTTGGAAAGCGTTAACGTAGACGGGCTGCCGTATTTGGAGCATGGTGCGAAAGCGCCGGCGGGTTGGGCGTTTGACTATGGCAAGGGGAGGGTCTGCTACTTTTCGCCGGGGCACCTGCTGACGGTGCTGTGGAATCCGGAGTACGTGAAGCTGCAGCAGAATGCGGTGCGGTGGCTGCTGAAGCTGGTCTAGACAGAGGTGTCGCTGGCTGCATGGTGGCGGGGTCGGGGTCGACCTGCCTTTGGGAGCTGTTTTCGCCTTTTCGACGCTACCGTTTGGTGAATGCTTCGTGCTCTTTGAGGATCCGTTTCACCAATTCGGGGTTATTTCGGAGTTCGTCGAGGATGGAAGCGCCCGAATCTTCCTCTTTGGCCTGCTGTTTGGCATTTCGTTTCGCATCCTGTTGAGCCCGTTGGATGATCCGGACATCGTGGAGCGCTCCGAGGGGCGCCTGGAGGTCGTTGAAGTGGATGTCGGAGGCCATCTGGAGGCGCTGGAGGCGTTCCAGTTCGCGCAGGTTGGCGCGATAGGAGCCTTCGAAGCGGGCGTAGTAGCGCTGGTAGAGCGCGGCCTGCTTTTCGGTGTCGGGATGGTTGAGGGGGTCCTCGCCGAGGGATTGATCGAGCAGGGCGTTTTCGAGTTTGAGAACGCGCTGCATGTTCCAGGCGGAGATGAGGATCCGGCTGTAGGTGAGTTCCTGGAGGAAGCCCGTGGGGGCGAGGGAGAAGCGGAGATGAGCCTCAAGGGCCTCAAACTCGGGGCGGTCGACTTCGGTGACGACCGGGTGCATGCTGGTGAGTCCGTGACGCATCGCGTTGCGGGATGAGTTGGCCTTGCCTTCGGGCGTGTTCGGTCCGGATTGATTCGGCATTGTCGGAATCCTTTCAATAAAAATAAAAAAGGACCAGGTTGTCTTGCCCCATTCTGCCGAGGGCAAGACACACTGGTCCTCTCTGTTTGGGAGAGTATCATGGCTGGGTATCGGATGTCAAGAGAAAAAGATGTGATGAACGAATTGGAAGAGGGATTTCGTTTGGCAGGTGCTTGAAAGGATGGGGTTTGGACGCCAATGGCAGCTTGGAATGGCGTGGGGCGTGGGCGGGCGTGCCGGTGTCGAGGGGTCGGTGCATTGGCGGCGGTCTCTCGGGCGAAGGGGACGGAGCGCTCTATCCTCCTCACGGTTTTGGCGGGTCGCGTAGTGGCCGCAAGTCATTGAAATGATTGAGATGAAGACAGTTGCTAGACAGAAGTGAGACGTGTCTGTTTCTGCATATTGTTGATTTTATGCGGTTCGAAAATCGAGAAGTGCTCAGGCCAGGCTGAGCGACTCAGTGAGCGACTCAGTCGGTAGTCCCGAGTGTCAAGCATTTGGGGTGGAAAGGAGGGGAGAATTGGTTTCGAAGGGAAGGGAATTCGCTTCGCAAGTGATTGAAAATAGGGGATCGCTAGAATGAAATCGGTCGACACAATTAAAGTAAATTAATACATTAATAGACGAAAAACTCACTGCGCGAGAAAGCCGGTCACCGCCGCCGCGTAGGCTTCGGGTGCGGTGGTCATGGCCTCGTGGGCCTGGCCGTTCAGGACGCCCTCCCGGACATCCGGCAGGACCGCGGCGAGCGCATCGGTGGCCCATAAATCCCGCAGACTCTCCGATCCTGTCTGGAGGAGTACGGGCATGGCGAGATTCTGGAAGCGGCGCGGAGCGAAGTGGTAGCGGCTCAGCGCGGACAAGTCGTGCCACGTGGCCGGCGCGTCGTTCTGGATCGGGTCCCAGAGTTCGGTTGCCTGGAGCGCCGCCACCTCGGTGGAGGGGACGCGGATGACGTTCTCGAAAAACCAGGCGCTGAAATCGCGCCATTGGCCCGCTTGCGCAT
>JAEUQD010000603.1 GCA_016789925.1 Bryobacterales bacterium
TTGAACAGCGCCGCCTTCGCGCGCCCGGCAACAGGCCAAGGCAACCTGGGCCGCAACGCCATAACCGGCTTCGGCATGTGGCAGGTCGACGCGGCCCTGCAACGGCGCTTTTCCGTGAGTGACCGGCTCTCGCTCGACTTACAGTTGGAGAGCTTCAACCTGGCGAACCAGGCGGCTTTCGCCGATCCGGCGCGGTTTGTGGATAGCCCATTGTTCGGTGTCTCCACGTCTCCGTTGAGCCTGATGCTCGGGGCGGGCTCGCCGCGCGCCGGTCTTGCCCCGGTGCTTCAGTCCGGCAGTCCTCGTTCCTTGCAACTGACGGTGCGTTTTTCCTTCTAGGCGGAATGCGTCCTTGAGTACTGACCGATACAAGTACTGACCGATACCCACGTGCCGCAAGCGCTTTCGGTTCCGGTCGTTTCTGTTGACGTAGAAGATCGCCGGCAGCAGAGCGAGAACCCAGGCGTTCATCGCCGGACGCGGATAGCCACGCATGTCCACTTCGATGCCGGTGGAGACATGGCGGAAGTGGGTGGGATGGAGCGGCTCAATCTGGGCGTGCTGGGCCATCGCCAGGTAATAAGCATCGTCACCCTGGATAGGGTGGTTGAGAAATGGAAGCCGCAACAGCAGGACGGCGATGAGGATGACGAGGCGGTGCGACAGAGAGCCTATTGTAGCCGCAGCCAGGCCTGGTTCAGGCGGATGCCATTCGGGTCAAGCGGACCCGATTCGGGGTAGCCACGAGAGACCAGGCCGTTATCCGAGGTTCGGATTCAAACGCCTACAACGGATGGGCGCCTTGACAATATTGCGAATGCGCCACGATGCCGCTTACTGAACCGGAATCCTCACCGCGTTTCCAGCGATCCAGGCCGCGCTCAACTGCACGGAAGCCGTTCCGGCCACCAAGCCCGAAGGAACTCGAAGGTCCACGCGATACGTATCCACCAGACCGGGCCATCCGATCGCGTTGACCACTTCCGCATCCTGACCGTTCACCGTCACGGCCACCGGAGAATTTACCGGCAGAATTGCGTCAGTTGGAAACGGGTGGCCAGGATCTACGCTGGGAACAGTGGGACCAAGGCCGGTAGCCTGCACGATCAGAACCTCGCCGGGCCTGGCAGGCCTCGCCGCCGTAACTGGCGAGAAATCCGAATGGAATACGGCCGGTCCGCTGGCACCGGTCACAACCTGAGGCGCTGCCATAGGAATCAAGTGGGCTGTCCACCGCCAGGTTCCGGCGCCGCCTCCATGGCGGCGGCGGTTCGCGGGATCCTCCGTGTTGGACGCTGTCCGTGCGACTGGAGGCGCGGCCCCAAGCTGCCCGCGAACACCGAGAAATGCTCCCGTCCCGCCGGTAATCGCGAGATTGTGTCCACCTTGCAGAATCGTGGATACAGGCACAGGCGATCCTGGAGGGGGCGGCCCGCTGACCAATCCGCTGGCAATAATTGTCCCGATCGGAGTGCCGTCGCCTTTCAAGATTTCGAGCGTGACCGTAGATATGTTGTTTCGATAGCTGTCAGCGATTGCCTGGCCGGGTGTGGGAGCGGTTCTCAAAGCCACCAGCACCTGGGCGCTTGCAAAATTCCCCTTCACCTGCTGGCCATTGACGGCCACTACGTCGGCGAGGTGTATGTTCTTGGAAAAATTTCGCGCAGGGCTTGGCGTAGTAACGTTGGGATCAGTCGCAAACTTGGAAGGGTCGGAGGTATCTCCTGCATACAGAACGTAGTTGGCGAGGTCTATTTGCAGGATCGAATGCGACGTGCCTTGGGCCAAACTCAGTTGAGAGCACGCGGCGGCGCAGAGAGCCATCGCAAGGGTTATCTTCCCTCTCCGAAAGGTCTGAAGGTTCATAAAGAGTCTCCTTTGGGTTGATCGATCAAGCGGCCAGCCGAATTTGGCTTACCTGGCACGAATAAGGAATCGCGGGGGTGAAGGTTACAAGGCCTGGAGCGAAAGGCGTAAAATAAGCCTGCGACTCTGGTCGAGATGCCAAACTGCCCTCAGTGCGGAGCGGAATCAGGTTCCGGCGATCCCGTCGGACTATGCCCGAAGTGTCTTATACTGGGCGCTTTCGATAGTTCGGCCGGAGCGGAAGAATCCGCAACTCAGACCATCGACGCAGCAGCCCCGGCAGTGGGTCAAGACGACTTCGGCCGGTATCGGATCGTTGGTGAGCTTGGCGAAGGCGGTATGGGCGCCGTGTACCTGGCGGAGCAGCGCGAGCCCGTTCGCCGGCGTGTGGCTTTAAAGGTTGTGAAGCTCGGTATGGACACCGCCCAGGTGCTGGCTCGTTTCGATAACGAGCGCCAGGCGCTGGCGATGATGGAGCATCCGAACATCGCTCAGATCTTCGACGGCGGCGCCACGGCCAGAGGGCGCCCTTACTTCGTGATGGAGTACATCGAGGGCCTATCGATCACTCAGTATTGCGATCGCAAACGGATGACCACCAAGGAGCGGCTTGGATTATTCCTCGCGGTATGCCGCGCAGTTCAACACGCCCACCAGAAAGGTGTGATCCACCGCGACCTGAAACCGTCGAATGTCCTTGTGACCGAGCAGGACGGCACGCCGGTCCCCAAAGTAATCGACTTCGGCATTGCGAAGGCTACTGATAAGTGGGCCGTAGAGAACACGCTGCTCACCGAGTTCGGCCAGATCGTCGGAACGCCGGAGTACGCCAGCCCGGAGCAGGCCGACACAATGACAGGAGTCATCGATGAAGCCTCCGATGTGTACTCGCTCGGCGTGCTCCTGTACGAGTTGCTGATCGGAGCCGTGCCGTTCGACACCGCCACGCTGCGCAATGCCGGTTTGGCGGAAATGCTGCGAATCATTCGCGAAGAAGAAGCTCCGTCGCTGCCGCGCAAGCTCACTTCGATGGGCGCGGCAGCAAGCGATATTGCCGCGCGCCGCCAGACCGACCCGGTTTCGCTTCGCCGGCTCGTCGGCGGCGACCTGAATTCGATCACTCTGAAGGCTCTGGAGAAAGTTCGCGCGCGGCGCTATCCCTCGGTGTCCGATCTCGCAGCCGATATCCAGCGGCACCTGGAACACCGGCCTGTGCTGGCGTCGGCGCCGGGCGGGCTGTACCGGGCGCGCAAGTTTCTTCGCAGGCACAGGCTTGCCGCCCTTGGCACGGCAGCAGGAGTCGTAATCCTCTTGTTAGGCGGAGTGACGGTCTGGTCGCTGGTGCGCGATTTCGCGGCGAAACCCAAGCTGACCGCGAGAGATACCATTGTCCTCGCGGATTTCGATAACAAGACGGGCGATCCCGTATTTGACGACACGCTCCGCCAAGGACTGTCTGTGGAACTGCAACAGTCGCCGTACCTCGCCTTGATTTCGGACAGAACGGTCCAGCAGACGCTGACTCTGATGGGACAACCCAAAACAGCCACGCTGACGCCGGAAATCGCTCAGCAGGTCTGCGAGCGAACCGGCAGCGCGGCTGTCCTGGAGGGCTCGATCGCGCGGGTGGGAAGCCAATACGTCCTGGGACTTCGTGCGAAGGACTGCAACACGGGAAGGATTCTGGATCAACAGCAGGCAGTAGCCACACGGAGAGAGGAAGTCTTGAACGCTCTCAGCGAGATGTCGCGGACATTTCGAACGAGAGCAGGCGAGTCGCTGGCCACCGTGGAGAGGCACTCGATGCCGCTCACCGAAGCCACTACACCGTCGTTTGAAGCATTGAAAGCCTACAGTACGGCAAATAAGCTGAGCTTTTCCTCCGGGAACCATGAGCAGTCCATTCCTTTGTTACGCCGCGCGATCGAGATCGATCCCAACTTTGCCATGGCTTACGCGCAATTGGGGTTTAACTACGGCCGCAGTGACTCGGCGCTGTCCACCGAGTACGCGACCAAAGCGTGGCTGCTTCGCGACCGCGTCACCGACCGGGAGCGATTCTACATCGACTTCATCTATTACCGGCAAGTGACCGGCGACTTGGAAAAGGCGTACAAAACGCTCGAGTTGTGGAGTCAGACCTATCCCAGGCGAGGAGCGATGCTGGCAAATGCCCAGGATCTGCTCGGCGGAATATCCACGCAGGGTACTGGCCGGTTCGAACGGACCATGGAAGCCGCGCTGGACGGAATTGCCACGGATCCCGGCCTGCCATATCCGTATGTCAATCTCGCGCTGGCTCAATTCTACACAGACCGTTTCCCGGCGGCTGAAGACACGATTCAGCGCGCCGCCGGGCGGAAGTTTCAAATGTCATATCTGCTCATGCTGCAATACAACCTCGCGGCGCTCAAGGGAGACCGGGAGCAGATGGACCGGATTGCCGGTTCGGCAAGCGGAGATCGCAGGTCGGGATACTGGATCGCCCACGCGGAGGCGCTCGCTCTTGCCCGTTCCGGCCGCTTACGGGACGCGCGACGGTCGTCCGGGCGTGCTGTGGACCTTGCCCTGCAAGGCCGGGAACGCGAAGTAGCCGCGACTTTCAGTGCCGCCCGAGCCGTGTGGGAGGCCCTGTGCGGAGATGCCGCTGAAGCACGGATGGCCGCCACGGCCGCGCTCGAACTGTCCAGGAGCCGGGATGTCGAATACGCCGCCGGTCTGGCCTTGGCGCTTTCGGGAAGTTCGGCCCGATCCGAGGCCCTCTCCGGCGAATTGGCGAAGCGATTCCCGGAAGACACTTTTGTGAAATTTACTTACGCGCCAGTTCTGCGTGCGTTGGCCTCACGGGGGAATGGCAAGTTCGCAGACAGCGTGGAGCGGCTGGAAATCACGCGTCCGTATGAGTTCGCGGTGAATGGCCTCAACTTTCCGTATCTCTTCCTTGGCGGTTTGCACTCGGCGTATGTGCGGGGCCAGGCGTTCGCCGGGGCGCGACGGTATGCCGAAGCGGCGGCCGAGTTTCAGAAGATTCTCGACCATCGCGGTCTTGTCGCTCTGGATCCAATCGGCGCACTCGCGCACCTGCAACTCGGGAGAGTGTTCGTATTGTCGGGAGACAAAATCAAAGCGAAGGCTGCTTACGAGGCTTTTCTGGCGATCTGGAGGGAAGCCGATTCCGATCTCCCGATCCTGAGAAACGCCAAGGCTGAGTACGCGAGGCTGTAACCTTTTGGCTTCGATTCCTTATGCCAGGTAACGGAAATGAACGACCGGACCATGCACACGTTGTCGGGATCATCCCAGTTTCCTACCACGCGGTGGACCATGGTGGTCGCCGCCGGCGATCCCCATCGGAAGGAAGCCCGATCAGCTCTGGCAGCTCTGTGTGAGAACTACTGGTATCCGTTGTACGCCTATCTGCGCCGCCGAGGCTATGCTTCCGATCAGGCCCAGGACCTCACGCAGGACTTCTTTATCCGGATGTTGGAAGGGCGATATCTTGATCGGGCTGACCCGGAAAAGGGCCGGTTCCGGTCGTTTCTGTTGACCTCGTTGAAGTTCTTTGTCGCTGACGAAGAAGATCGCCAGCGCGCGCATAAACGGGGCGGCGGAGCGGTTGTCTCGCTGGAATTCTCGTCTGGCGAAGAGCGCTACCAACGCGAGCCTGCGCACGATGAGACGCCCGAGCGACTCTTCGAGCGGCGCTGGGCGCTTTCGGTGCTCGACCAGGTCGTAGAGAAATTGCGGAGCGAGTTCGTTCGTCACGGCCGCCCGGAACATTTCGATCAATTGAAAGTCTTTCTTCTCGGGAGGTCCGATGCGCCGTATGCCGCGCTGGCGCTCGAAATGAATACGTCAGAGGGAGCGCTCAAGGTTGCGATTCACCGGCTTCGCAAGAGGTATCGCGAACTGTTTCGCCAGGAAATCGCGGATACTGTGGCCGATCCCGCGGAAGTGGAGGCTGAGCTCCGGTTTCTGGCTGCCGTGCTGACAGGCAACTAGCCCACCGAAAGATCTACGCGGGACCGGGCTGCCAGCGGACGATGGGTTTGCGGGCGGCGGTGACTTCGTCGACGCGGCTGGTGCGGGTCATGTGCGGAGCCTTGAGGACGAGTTCGGGGTTGGAGTCGACTTCGCCGGCGATGCTGATGAGGGCATCGATGAAGAGGTCGAGTTCGCGCTTGGATTCGGTTTCGGTGGGCTCGATCATGAGCGCGCCGTGCACGATGAGCGGGAAGCTGACGGTATACGGGTGGAATCCGTAGTCGATGAGGCGCTTGGCGATGTCGCCGGTCTTGACGCCTTTGGCCGCCTGACGGTCGTCGGAGAAGACGCACTCGTGCATGCACGGCGAAGTGTAGGGCAGCTCGTAATGCGGCTCAAGGAACTTGCGGATGTAGTTGGCGTTGAGGATGGCGTCCATCGTTGCATTGCGAAGACCAGGACCGCCATGCGCCAGGATGTAGGCCAAGGCACGAACGAGCACGCCGAAGTTGCCATAAAACGCGCGGACCTTGCCGATGGTTTGGGGCAGGTCGTAGTTCCAGGTCCACTGGTTGTCGCGGCGAGCCAGACGCGGCGTGGGGAGGAAGGGTATGAGATCCTTCTGCACCGCGACGGGACCTGCGCCAGGACCACCGCCACCGTGGGGCGTGGAGAACGTCTTGTGCAGGTTGATGTGCATGACGTCGACGCCGAAGTCGCCGGGGCGGGCGATGCCGACCAGGGCGTTCATGTTCGCGCCATCCATATAGACGAGCGCACCGCGCGCATGGAGGATTTCGGCGGCCTTCACGATGTTCTCTTCGAAGACACCGACCGTGTTGGGGTTGGTGATCATCATGGCGGCGACGTCTTCGGTGGCCTGTTTTTCGAGGGCGGCGAGGTCGATGAGGCCGCGGCTGGTGGAGGCGACGTTCTCGACGGTGTAGCCGCACATGGCGGCGGTTGCCGGGTTAGTGCCGTGCGCCGAGTCCGGCACGAGGATCTTTTTGCGGGCGTTGCCGCGGGATTCCAGCAGGGCGCGGACGAGCATGATGCCGGTCCACTCGCCGTGTGCGCCGGCGGCGGGCTGGAGCGTGACGGCGTCCATGCCGGTAATCTCGATGAGAGCAGCTTCGAGGGCCGCTACCACTTCCATCGCGCCCTGGGAAAGGGCGTCGGGCTGGTAGGGATGCGCCCAAGCCAGGCCTTCGGTCCGCGCGGCCACTTCGTTGATGCGCGGGTTGTACTTCATCGTGCAGGAGCCCAGCGGATAGAGGCCCAGGTCGATGGCGTAGTTATAGGTTGAAAGGCGTGTGAAGTGACGGATGGCTTCTACTTCGGAGACTTCGGGGAAGTGTTGAATCTCCGAGCGGACATGCCCAGCGCCAAGCGCCTGTTCGGGGTCGACGGCAGGCACGTCGAGTTCAGGAAGCTGATAGGCTTTCTTACCCGGCGAGGAGATCTCAAAGAGGAGAGATTCGTTCTGGGTAAGATGCGAACGCACCTTCTTGATACCGGATTGGGTAGTCTCGTTCATGCGTTCAGCACCTCGGCAACGGTGTCCATGTCGGCGCGGCGGCTCATTTCGGTGGCGCAGAGCAGGAGGCCATCGGGGAGTTCGGGATAGAAGCGGCTGAGTTCGAGGCCGCCGACAATCTTGCGGTCGAGCAGTTTGCGGTTCACAGCAGCAGGGTCAGGCGTGGAGACAACAAACTCGTTGAAGTAGGGCGCGGTGAAGCGGCGCTTCACCTGGTTGCCCAGGTAGTGGGCTTTCGCGAGGTTTTGGGAGGCGAGTTCGCGCAGGCCTTCCTTACCGTAGACGGTCATGAAGACCGTGGCCATCAAGGCGATCAGGGCCTGGTTGGTACAGATATTGGAGGTCGCTTTCTCGCGGCGGATATGTTGTTCGCGCGTGGAAAGCGTGAGGCAGAAGGCACGGTTGCCATCGGCGTCCTTGGTTTGGCCGACGAGTCGGCCTGGCACCTGCCGGATGAACTTCTCCTTGGTGGCGATGACGCCGGCGAAGGGTCCGCCATAGGACGGCGAGATGGCGAAGGACTGGAGTTCGCCGCACACGATGTCGGCATCGACGGGAGGCGCGACGAGGCCGAGCGAGACGGCTTC
>JAEUQD010000656.1 GCA_016789925.1 Bryobacterales bacterium
GATCGCGTCGCGATTGGACTTCGTGCCTTCGAGCTTCAGCCCGATCCACTGGTTGGCCGTGCTCCGGTTATGCAATAGCACGGGCGCCGCGTTGAGGTCGATGAAGGCTGCGTCCACCGCGCCATCGTTATCGATATCCGCGGTCGCCAGACCGCGCCCCAGGTAGCCGCGCGCAAAGGCGGCGCCCGCCTGCGCCGATCCGTTCGCGAACTTGCCCTTACCATCGTTGACCAGCAGAAGCGGAGGCTCGCGGTATTGCACCGAGCGGTTCGATTTCTCGATGTGGCTGTGCAGATGCCCGTTGGCGATCAACGCGTCGAGGTCGCCGTCGTTGTCAAAGTCAGCCAGCCGAACGCCCCAGCCGACATACGGCTTGGAGTGCATTGCCAGTCCCGAAGCCACCGTCGCCTCGTGGAACGGAAACCGACCCGTGTTCAGGAAGAGCGCATGGTACTCGGTATCGAAGTTGGTGACGATAAAGTCCGGCCGCAGGTCGCCGTTCACGTCGCCCGCATCCACGCCCATGCCCGCGCGCGCCACTCCGTCCTGGTTGTAGGCGACTTCTGCCTCCAGCCCAAAATCGCGAAACGTCCCGTTGCCCTGGTTGATCAAGAGGAGATTGGGCGATGCGTCGCGAGCCACAAACAGATCGATCCGCCCGTCGGCGTTCGCGTCCACCGCCACCGCGCCCAGTGCCCGGCCCGGATATGCCTTCACACCGGAACGTTCACTGACATCCTCAAAACGCCAGTTGCCGAGATTCCGATATAAGCGCGGCGGTAGGCCTTCATAGGCGGTCTGCGCGCAGTAGGTGGGTTGGCCCGCAAAGTCGCAGGTCTTCGGTTTCTCGAACGAGAACTCGGCGTAGTTAGCCACAAACAAATCGAGCAACCCATCCCCGTCGTAATCCAGGCAGGCCGCGCTCGCGCCCCACTGTCCCTGGTTAGCGACACCGGCCGCCACGGTCACATCCTGAAATTTGCCGCTACCCAAATTGCGGTATAGAGTGCTCTTCGGATAACCCGTGATGTACAAGTCCGCCAACCCGTTATTGTCGAAATCGCACGCCGTCGCGCCCATTCCATAGGCCTGCGGCGCATCAAAGGGCACTTCCGCGAACCGCCGATTCCCCAGATTCCTGTACAACGCATGCTTGGGCGCGACCCGAGCCCGGCCCTTCTGTGTTTGACCACCGGTCACCAGCAGCAGGTCCATCAACCCGTCGTTGTCGAAGTCAAAGAAGGCCAGCCCGCCCGTTGTGGTCTCGACGAGGTGCCGTGCTGGCGATTCGCCGTTCACATGCCGCCAGCGGATACCCGCGGTTTCCGTGATGTTCTCAAACAGAATGGCGGCGGCCAGCAAGAGCGCCTTCATCGGCCTGCCTCGCGTTGTTTGAACAGTTCCGTCTCGCGCTGCGCCGCGGCTGCATCGCCCAGCCGGCGATAGGCCCGGGCCAGCGCGAAGTGCACGCGCTTGTCATCCAGACCCGCCTCCACGGCACGCTTCAAGTGCGTGAGTGCATCCTCGGCCCGGTCTTGCGAAAGCAGAGCGCTGCCCAGTTGGTAATGCGCCTCGGCCGAGTTCGGGTCCTTCTTCAAGACGTCGTGCAACAGCTCCAGTGCCTTGGGGCTTTCGGCCGCGCCCGCTTCGGCCTGCCGCAACAGAAACACGGCATAGGCCAGCTTGCCCGGGACGTGGTCCGGAAACTTCGCCAGCGCTGTTTCGAAGGCGCGCGCGGCTTCTTCCGGACTCCCCGCGGCCGAAGCTGCAATGCCCAATCCGACCGCCGCGCCCGGCGATTCAGGATCCAGCTCCAGCGCCTTCCGGTAGCTCGCGATCGCGTCCACGTTCTGCTGATTGTTGCGCTGAAACAGCCCAAGCATCTCCTGGGTTGGAGCGTTCTCCGGGAAGTAACCAGCCGCCTGACGCGCCACCGCCAACCCGGCCCGGTTCCGATTCTGCCGCGCCAGTAATGCCCCCAACTCCAGAGCCGTGTCGCGCGCGAACTCGCGGACCTGCGCGTCGGCTACCTTCGCTGCCAGCAGATACCGCGCGTTCTCCCAAGCAAGTTCCAACTCGCCGGCTTCCCGCTGCCTCACGGCCAGTTGAAGACGCAAGGCATGGTTCTCCGGGGCGAGTTTCACGGCTTCGGCGAACGCCTGCCGCGCCTCTGCCGCACGGTCCATCCTCCCCAGCAACCCGCCCAAGGCTGAATAGAGCAAGGCGTTCTGGGGCGCGCCTTTGATGGCTTCTCTTAGCTTGGTTTCCGCCTCCGCCATCTTGCCGCTACGCGCCAGTTCGTACGCTTCCCGGGCCAGCGCCATCGGGTCCGGCGTTTGCAGCAGAAGGGCGAAGATCAGAACGAAGGCCATTTCCCAGGGTTCAATTCATTGTCCGAAAGGAGCGGCTGTTTGTGAATCGCCTCGATCACGTTCTCCGGCAGCGGGCCTCGCGTTGTGTACTTCACTGCCGCTTCCAACTCCGCGATATTCGCCGTGCCCACCAGGGCGGTCTCTGGGACCTCGCGCGCAAGCACATACCGGTAGGCCAGTTCGGGCAGGGAAGCGGCCAGCGGCTCCAGTACCCGCACGGCCTCTTTCAACGCCGCCAGCGGTTCCGGCACGTATTGGTAGCGGTGCGTGAGCGCACCCTTCAATACGATCGATCGCGCCACCAGCCCTACGCCCGCCGCCTGCGCTGCCGGAATTACCCGAGTCTCCGGTCTGCGGTCGAGCACGCTGTAAGCAATCTGAAGGCAGTCGAACACGCCCGAGTGAATCGCCGCCAGCGCCGCCTCTTCGCCATACACGCTCGCGCCGAGGAACCGAAACCAGCCGCGCTCCTTGAGCCGCAGCAAATGCTCTGCGGTCGCGCCTTGTTCGATCGATGTCTGCGGAGCGCTGTGAATCATCAGCACGTCCACGCTGTCGGTGCGCAACTGCCGCAGGCTTTCCGAAACCGACGCTTCTAACTCTGGCGCGCTCTCCAGCGGGAGCACCTTTGTGCACAGCACGAACTCCTTGCGCCGCGCGGCCAGGATTCGACCGATCACGGCTTCGCTCTCGCCATACGCGCGCGCGGTATCGATGTAATTGATCCCGAGGTCGAGCACGCGGTGTAGCAGACGTTCCGCTTCCGCTTCGTCCGGCCGTTTGTGGTCGCCGGCCGCGGCGATGCCGTAGTCCATTCCGATTTCGACCGTGCCGAAGGACAACTCCGAAACCGAGAGTCCGGTCCGTCCCAGCGTGCGATATCTCACTGGGGTATCACCGCCGAAAACGCGCGATTGGTCCGGCTGCGCATGGCTTCCTCGCCTCCAAAGCCGAACAACTGCCCGTCGGCGGCGATGAATTCGGTCGCTACCGGCAAGAGCAGTGTGCCGGCCTTCTCGATGCGGGACGACTGCGCGTCGAAGCGGTACACGGCGTCGCTGAACCGGTCCGTATACCCGCCCGCGATATAGATCGCGTTGCCGCTGGCAGCCGCCGAAGCGCCACGCACCGCGGCCGGAACCGTGCCGACGCGCCGCCACTGGCCCGTAGCGGGACGGAACGCGTAGATCGAATCGAGGTTCTCCACTCCGCCGCCCGCCTTTGCGACGCAGCCGCCAAACAGGAAAATCTCATCGCCCATCGCCGCGGCCCCCGGCATCACCATCCCGGCTACCGGCAGCGAGGCCACGCGAACCCATTTGCCGCCTGCGTCGCGCCGGAACACATGATCGGTACACGTTGTGAGATCGGCCACATCGGCGCAGCCGCCGAATAAATACGGCGTGCCTTCATGCACGACGGCCCGCCCCAACAGGGTGGGCGCGGGCGCCTCACCGGTCTGTCGCCAGGCCGCCGTGGAAAAGTCATATTCGAGCGCGGTCTCGCGCCAGCGCTCCCCATCGGTTCCGCCCAGCACAACCAGTTTGCCGCCCAGTGAATAGTAAGCGCCATAGGCCAGCGGGATGGGGAGCGGCGCGCCCATGCGCCAGCGCTTTGCCGCTGTCTCGTAGATCTGCACATCGGTCAGGAACAACTTCTTCCCGTCGCGCCATTGCGAACCACCGGCCACCACAACCTGTCCGTCGGCCGCGCCTACCGCGCCGCCGCCCTCGGCTTGCGGCATCGGCGCCAACTCTCCCCACACCAGAAGTGTCATCGCAACCCACATCACTTTCGCTTCACCTTAACCACCCGACCCACGATATCGTAGGTGTCGCCATTCGCGTTTGTGTAGACCAGATAAAGCTCGCCCGGCGCTGTTTCGCGCAGCCCCGTATAGGCCATCGAACGCGGAGATGACAGGCGCACCACCTGCGACCATGTCCGCCCCTGGTCCAGACTGAAGGCTAGAAAATTGCCATCGTCCAGGTAGTCCGGCTTATGCCCGTAGGCGAGCACCAACGTCCCGTCCGACATTTCGATCAGGTCAGGGTCGGTACCGACCAACTCGCGCACGCGTCCGAACCGGCTATAGCTCCACTCCACCTTGCGCACCGGGCTCCACGTCTTTCCGTCGTCGTCCGACTCGGTCTGGTACATCGGATTCTCGCGCCCGGACCGAAGGATGCAAACCAGCCGTCCCTTTGCAGGCCCATGCGACAGGCGCTCGATGACAGGTTCACCCAGCCCTTCCTGACCCCACGGTTGCGACGCGATCGTCGAAACATACTGCCAGGTTTTCCCCTTGTCCTTCGACACCACGACGTAGGAGCGCACCTTCTTCATTCCCGCCAGATATTCGACCGGGAACTTGTCTTCCGCGAACCAACCATAGACCGACGCGAGCAGATCTCCGCTGGGCAGTTCAATCACCGACCGCCGGAAGTAGATCCGGTTAATCGGTACTCCCCGGTCATCCACCCCACTACCAACTGCCAGCGGTACATCCACCGTAAATGGGAACGGACCCTCAATCGTCTTCATTCCGTCCCGGCTGGACCAGTAGTTCGCTACAAACTTCTGATTGCCCTTGTTCTCCGCATGCACGTCAAAGAACAGGAACGTGCCGTCCCGTAGCTGCACGCTCGACCCTTCGGTCACCGGCCCTCGGCCCTGCTGGGCGGAATGCTTCCACTCCTGCCAGCTCTTACCGCCGTCGAACGATCGCGACAGGTAGTGAATCGGATACTGTCCTCCCTTGGGCCAGCCAACATGTCCGAATAGTACGAGGCTCCCCTGGGCGGTGCGGGCCAGATAAGGCCAGGGCACTCCGGGAGCAATTACCTGTTCGGGACCCAACTCCACCGATAGCGGCAGCACGGGGAGTTCGGCCGCCGTTAGGGAGGCGGCCAATAGAAACGAAAGAGCGGACAGTCTCATGCAAAAACGCCTATCTCAATACTCAGGATCTTGATATCGGCTGCGGGCCGTTTTGTGTTGTTGGTCACTGTGAACGTGTTCCAGCCGTCGCGGATCAGGTCGAGCCTCGTTTCAAAGTTGTAAGCGACCGTTCCGGGCATGTGCTCTGTGTAGGGACCCACCGGAAACAGCATCGATTGCGTCGCCGCCTTCTCGTAAACCGGCCAGGCGCCATTCACGCTCACACCGATGCGCGCATTCTCGACGTCCTTCGCCAACAGTACTTGCACCACCATCCGCCCCTTAGCCTCGGCGCACATCGACAGCCGGAACTCCCGCCGTTCCTTGGGGCTCAGTGTCGCCGGCAACTGCTCCGGCAACTCCCAGAGCATCGAGTTGTTCCCCGATGGTGTCGATAGGCAGTAGTGCTTTTCCCTTCCGCGTAGCGCCTTCAGATCGTGAGTTCCTTTAAGAGCCGAATACTGTCCGCGCAGCCCCGGGATCTTGGGCTGGTCGGTACAGAAGAAATTGAACTGCTCGATCCCGTGGACTCCCATTGCCAGTTTGCCCGCGGCGTTGGCCCACAACATTTGGGGACTTGCGGCCATGTACCGGATACCGCCGAGGTTGAACGGCGCGCCCGTGGGGTCCACCGCTTTGTTGTCGAACTTCGGGGAGGTGGCTCGAATCCAGTTGGGCGCGTTCTCGACCACCCCATAGAAGGCAACGTCCGGACCCAACTGCTGGCGCAGTGCGTCGTAGGGCATGTCCCACGTGGTCTGCCAGTGATTGCTCAAGCTCAGGAAATCCACCAGCCCTTTGCGGCAAATCGCCGCCACGTCAATCCCGCGGCTCTTCAGATACCCGAGATTGCCTGGGATTCGCATCCCCATCGGATACGCCTTCCCCAACTTGCGGCCCCTGGCTTTAGTGAGGGTGCGGATCTCAGCGATCCACGACGTGACCAGGTCGATGCCCTGCTGCGTCGCGCCCGGCTCCAGACAGTGCGGGTCACGCAGCCAGTCCAGTTCGAGCCCCTCGAAATCGTAGTCTTCCACATACTCGCGCACGTGGGTGAACATGAAGTCGCGGACTTCCTTTTTGGCGTAGTTCAGCCCTTCCCAGTAATCGTTCAGTCCATCGGACGGGTCGGCGTAGCGTCCGCTGAGGCGAAATTCCTTTTTCTTGAACAGAGCGCAGTTGAAGTGGCTGCCCTCCGGATTCCGCGCGCCGTGCATGTCGTTCATGCGCACCGAAACCCACGGGCTGATGCCCGTGCGGCGGCATGCCTTTGTGGTTTCGGCCAGC
>JAEUQD010000670.1 GCA_016789925.1 Bryobacterales bacterium
GCGCATCGTTGAGGTCTTCCGGCGCACCGGCAAATCGGTCCCGGTTTTCTGCGACAAGCATTTCTCCTACTCGTACTCGAAAGCGCGGCAGATCTACGAGTGGTCGCGCGAACTGAAGTTCCCCTTCATGGCGGGATCGTCGATTCCCGTGAATCTGCGCACCCCTTCGGTGGAACTTCCGTACGGCGCTGAACTCGAAGGCGCGGTCGCGCTCGGCTACGGCGGCCTGGATTCCTACGGGTTCCATACGCTGGAGGCGCTTCAGTGCATGGTGGAACGGCGCAAGGGAGGCGAGACCGGCATCCGTGCAGTGGAATGGATCGAGGGCGATGCGGTGTGGCGTTGGCGGGACGGCGCAGGCGCGTGGAGCATTCCGCTCCTCCACGCCGCCATGACGAGCAACCCGCACACCAAGAGTGGACGGGTGGAGGACAACGTCAAGAAACCGGCGGCCTTTGTGCTCGAATACCGTGATGGTCTGCGGGCCGTGGCCTACATGTTGAGCGGCCATACAAGCTGGTGGACTTTCGCCGGTAAGGTCAAAGGCACGGCGGAACCCGTAGCCACTCATTTCGAAGCGGTGGGCGCCCGGCGGACGCGCGAAGCGTCGCACTTCGACGGCCTGGTGCACTGCATGGAAGAGATGTTCATCACCGGCCGCCCCATGTATCCCATCGAAAGAACTTACTTGACCACCTGTGCCCTTTCTCTGCTCTTTGATTCGCGGGTCTGGCGCAAACGGATTGAGACGCCGGAGCTGAACATCGCCTATCGCTCGCCCCGGAACGTGTATTTCCAGCAGTCTTGAGCCCTTCTGGTACCTGACGCCTTTACGGCCTCTCCGAAGAGTACCGTGTATAGAGGTGCCTAGTGTTCGAACGACTCAAAAACTCCCTCCGCCGCCGCGACCTTTTCTCGCGCTCCGGCCTGCTCTCCCTTTCGGCCCTGCTTCCCAGCGCCGCGCCATCCGCCCCCAGTCTCCAACTCTCAACCGATATCTACTCGTCCCTCGGTGTCCGCCCCCTCATCAACTGCCGCGGCACCCTTACCGCCATCGGTGGCTCCATCGAACTCCCCGAGGTCCGGTCCGCCAAAGATTTTGCCAACCAGAAGCACGTCCCCATTCAGGAACTGATGGATAAGATCGGCGAACGCCTCGCCCAACTCACCCAGGCCGAGTGGGGCATTGTCACCTCAGGCTGCGCCGCCGCCATGTCTCACGCCACGGCCGCCTGCGTCGCCGGAGGGAATCCAGACCTCCACATCCGAATCCCCAATCTCGAAGGCTTCGCCAAAGACGAGGTCATCATCCCGGGCCATTCGCGTAACGTTTACGATGCCGCTATCCGAGCCGTCGGCGTCAAGGTGATCGAAGTGGACAATCGCGAGCAACTGGAAGCCGCCATCGGCCCCAGAACCGCCATGATCTACATCTTCGCCACCGAACGCTCCGATGCCGGCCCGCCTTCTTTCGCCGATGTCGTGCGGGTTGCCCAGGCCCACAAGGTCCCCGTGATGGTTGATGCCGCCGCGGAAGTACTGACGATTCCTTCGATCCATCTCCAGCGCGGCGCCACGCTGGTCGGCTACAGCGGCGGGAAGGTGATCCGCGGTCCGCAGAGCGCCGGTCTTCTGCTCGGCCGCAAGGACCTTGTTAAGGCTGCCTGGATCCACAGCGCCCCGCACCACGGCTACGGCCGTTCGATGAAGGTCGGCCGCGAGGAAATGATCGGGATGCTGATGGCCGTCGAGATGTGGGCGAAGCGCGACCACGAGGCCGAATGGAAGCAGTACCACGAGCGGCTCGACCATATCGCGCGGCAAGTTACCCGCGTCGCCGGCGTCACCACCTCGATCAACGAGCCCCGCGGCCTGTCGAACCGGAGTCCCTCGCTCAGTATTCGCTGGGACTCCGCGAAGCTCGGCATCACGGGCCAGCAGGTGGCCCAGATCCTCGACACCACGGAACCGCGGATCGCCCTCGGGGGCGCGGGCGGTGGGAGGAGGCGCTCGCAAAGCGGCGCGGAGGGGGACACCGGCATCAGCATCACGGCCTACATGATGATGCCCGGAGATGAGAAGGTCGTGGCGAACCGCGTCTTCGAAGTTCTCTCCGCCAAGCACACCCTGCCCACCCCGGAAACGCTCGCCAAGCCCCAAGCCGACGTCACCGGCCGCTGGGACGTCGACATTCAGTTCGCGGCCGCCAGGTCGACCCACGTCGTCCACCTATTCCAGCAGGACAACCGCCTCACCGGCAGCCATCGCGGCGACTTCATCGAACGCGACCTCAACGGTACCATCGGCGGAGCTTCCATCCAGTTCTCGAGCCTCCAGACGGAACGGCACGGCGACGCGCTCTCATACCGCTTTACCGGAACGCTCGCCGGCGATACGATAACCGGAACGCTCGACATGGGCGAATATCAGTCAGCGGCGTTCACTGCCCGCCGGCGCAGCTAAACGCCCGCAAAGAGAGAAAGAGACTACAAGCATGCGACTCTACCTGCCCCTTCTGTTGCTCCTCGCTCCCCTCGCCTCCGCCCAGTTGTGGAAGATGACTCCCGAGGAGTTGACCAGACTTACCGCCAAGAGCACGTTCGAGCGGTTCCCCGACGGGCGGCCGAAGGTGCCCGATGCCCTGCTCGACAAGCTCCGCACGATGGATATCGCCATCGAGGACTTGATCGTGCAGGCTCGCAACGCCGGCTTCGCCAACCAGTACGAAGGCGGCAACTGGAAAGTGCTCAACCCGAGCAAGAAACTGATCGGCCGCGCTGTGACTGTTCAGTTCATGCCCGCCCGGCCCGATCTGATGGAGTTCCTCGACCTAAGGGGACGGCTCAGGAACCAGTCGGCACTCGACCTGCTGCAACCGAATGATGTCGTGGTGGTCGACCTGTTCGGCAAGAAGGAAAACGGCACCTTTGTCGGCGACAAGCTGGCTTACTACGTCTGGAAGACGACCGGTACGGGGATGGTGGTGGACGGTTCGATGTTTTACCTCTCGAATATCGAGAAGACCGGGATGCCTGCCTTCTACCGTCACACCTACCCCACTTCGCTGAGCGGCGTGGCGCTGACCGGCATCAACATTCCGATCCAACTGGGTGACGTCACGGTCATCCCCGGCGACATCGTCTTCGGCGACCGCGATGCGGTGTTCTTCCTTCCACCGCAACTGGTGGAGCCGGTCGTCAACTCGTTTGAAGCCACCGAAGCGCGCTACGAGTGGATCAAGAAGAAGTTCGACGAGCGCAAATACAAGTCGAGCGAAATCTATGGCCGCCCGCGCGACCCCGCGCTGGTCAAAGAAATGGAAGACTACGTCAAAGCCAAACAGCAACAACGCAAGCAGCAGTAATTGAACGCGTTGTCCAGGTTTTGAGTGGCCGGCCTCAGAACATCAGTTTCAAGCCCCATTGCATGATGCGCATGGGGTTTCGCAGGCTGCGCACTTCGCCCATGCGAGTTCCATCGGGCGTAAGTTGGTTCACGTTCGTGAACCCGATTCCGCCTGGATCGCCAAAGTAGGGCGTGTTGGTCGCATTGATCGCTTCCCAACGGAACTGGATATTGAACCTCTCTTTGAACGGGAAGTTCTTGAAGAGGGAGAAGTCGAGGTTCCGCTGGCCAGGTCCGCTGAGGACGTTGTAGCCGAAGGTGCCGAAACGGCAGAGATCCTGGCGGCTGGGGACGTTGCAGGTGACGCGCGAGAATGCCATGGGGTTGAACCACTGGGCGCGGGTCGGATTCGAGAGGTAGGGATCGCCCACCTGGTCAGGCCGGACGGTACCGCCGGTATTGAGGTCGCCGCCCTGGTTGACGTTGAACGGGAAGCCGGTTCGGATCGAGAGGATGCCGTTAGACTGCCAGCCGCCGATGACGTAGCGGATGGGATTCCGGATGCGCTGGCCAGGCAGTTCCCATACGAAGTTGGCCACCATGTTGTGGGTTTGGTCGAAGCGGTAGCGTCCGCGGCCGGCGCGGCGGTTGAGGGGATCGGGGAAGGAGACGCCTTCCTGGCCGCCGTTCTCGCCGTCGCCGTGGGACTTGGAGAAGGTGTAGGAGAGGCCGCCGGCGAGACCTTTCATGAACCGGCGTTCGAGCTTGACCTGGAGGCCATGGTAGAAGCTTTCGCCGTAGGAGTCGATGTAGCGGATGGTGCTGAGTGTTTGGACGCCGGCGCTGGGGACGGCGGGGTCGTAGAACTGCTGGTAGGGACGGCGTGCCTGGACGTTGGTGTCGGGGGAAGGCGTAGGCTGGTTGTAGTTCCCGATCGAGTTACCGGAGTGGGTACCCTTGGAGCCGACATAGCCGACTGTCAAGGCGGCGTTGAAGGGGAGTTCGCGCTGGATGTCGAAGCTCCACTTCCACACCTGGCCGTGCTTGTAATCTGGCGGAACGTAGTTGAGGGCCACCGGACGTGGGGCGGCGGAGACGCCCGCGGCCTGGAGGAACGGATCGTTGAGGGTGAGGACAGGCTGGCCGGCGCGGAACCGGCGCGTCTGGAGGCTGACGGTTTGCCCGGTACCGCCGACGACCGGGATGTTCTGGGCGACGTCGGTGACGGAGTTAAAGATCAGTGAGCCGGACTTGGGCGGCATCAGATTGAAGATGGTCCAGGTGTTGAGGTGGTTGATGTTGTCGAACAAGCCCGCGCCGACGCGAAATACCAGCTTGTCAGTGGGCCGGAAGGTGATGCCCAAGCGCGGCATGAAATAGTTGCGGGTGGGGAACAGGGGGATGGCGCCCGCGTCGCCGAGGGCAGAGGGGGCGATGGCGGGGATACGGGCGCCGCCGGGGATCTGAAATCCGGCGCCGCGCCCGTCGATGCCGA
This sequence comes from Bryobacterales bacterium, assembly GCA_016789925.1. Taxonomy (GTDB): domain Bacteria; phylum Acidobacteriota; class Terriglobia; order Bryobacterales; family Bryobacteraceae; genus JADLDI01. Next base: position 4,841 of record JAEUQD010000670.1, read on the forward strand.
GGCCGGTGCCGGGGAAGTCGAGGGTGCGCCAGAGGCCCTGGGAATCGTAGGGCGCTTGAATGTGGTCCCAACGAAGGCCCCCGCTGACGGTGATTCTGGAGGTGACCTTCCAGTCGTCGTGGAAGTAGCCGCCGAGGCGGGTATTTCTCGGGAAGGTTAAAGGGAGGCCTTCGGGTGAGGTGGAGGAGTTCGGCAGCCCGAGCAGGAAGGAAGCGAACGAGTATCCGGACTCGTTCCCGCCGAAGCCGAGCGCCCCTTCCTCGACGTTGGCGGCGCCGCGTTCCATGGTGATGTAGTAGATCTCGCCGCCGACCTTGATGTTGTGCTTGCCGCGGAACATGGACAGGTGATTGCCGATCTGCACGGTATCCATGTTGTCGTAACCGTTACCGTTGGTGTTCTCGCCGACGGGGAAGGGTAACCCGTTGAGGCGGGGGAGGCCATGTTCTCGCGGGGTGAGTTTTCGCCCGCCATCGGAAAAGATCCGGAACTGGCCGATGCCGAGCGAATCCATGTCGAAGGAGGTATTGTCGGTGCGCGGATTGGACGTGAGATCGTCGGAGATATTAAAGCCTACGCGCAACTCATTGATCATCGTCGGACTAAACGTGTGGATCCACTGGGTGGCGAGATTGGTAACGGCCGATTTGACAAACACCGGGAGGTGCGGATTGATGTTGTTGCGCGTGAGGTTGGAGCGGTCCCAGGCGAGGCGGGCGAAAACGCGGTCGTTCATGTTGAAGTTGTGGTCGACGCGCGTGAAGTACGTGTGGGCATTCACCGGTTGGGGAACAGCGGCCGAGGCATTGAAATCGAACGGGTCGGCGAGACGGAACTGCGGTAGCGGGACGTACTTGTCGAGGATGTTGCGCGCGCCCGGATGAATGCGGGAAGCGGGAATGATGTTGTTCGGAATGGGCACACCGGTATAAGCGTCGAAGAGGATGGTGGGATTGCGGAGCTGGCCGGTGACGCCGATGGGCGTGGGTTGGAGGATTTCGGAGAAATCGCCGC
>JAEUQD010000676.1 GCA_016789925.1 Bryobacterales bacterium
ACGTTGGCGGGCGAGAAGAAATGGTGGCCGATTACGCTTTCGGGGCGAGAGGTGGCACCGGCGATGGCATCGATATCGAGCGTCGACGTGTTGGTGGCGAGCACTGCCAGCGGGTGGGCCACTTTGTCGAGTTCCCGGAAAACCTGCTTCTTCAGTTCGAGGTTCTCGAAGACGGCCTCGACGACGATGTCCGCTTCGGCAAAGCGGTCGAAATCGAGGACCGGGGTGATCCGGCCCAGCGCGGCGTCGACAAAGTCCTGCTTGAGCCGGCCCTTGTCCACGGAGGCCTGGTAGTTCTTCCGGATGGTCGCCATGCCCTTATCCAAGGCCTCCGCCGACGCCTCCTTGAGCAAAACCGGGATTCCTGCGTTGGCGTACACCATCGCAATGCCACCACCCATCGTGCCGGCTCCGACAATGGCCGCGCGGGCGATTGAGCGGGGCTGGACGTCCTTGCCGATGCCCGGAATCTTGGCGACTGTGCGTTCGCCGAAGAAGGCGTGGATCATCGCCTTGGACTGTTCTGAGTAGAGGCATTCCCGGAACAGTTCGGATTCGATGTCGAGCCCCTGGTCGAACGGCAGCCTGGTGGCAGCCTCAATCGCCTCGATCGCGGCGAGGGGGGCTCGCTGCCCACGAGCCCGCTTCGCACAGGCAGACCGTAGCTTGTCCAGATCGGTCGAGTGATCTCCGGCGAGTTTGGCATCGCGCTCGCGCACCTTGGGCGGCGGCAACTGGCCGGCTACTTCGCGGGCGAATGCGAGCGCGCCTACCAACAGGTCGCCACTGATCAGCCGGTCCACGATGCCTAGCTCGAAGGCCGCTCGCGCGCTGATGGGTTCGCCGAAAGCGCACATCTCGGTTGCCTTGGCAACGCCTGCCAGGCGCGGCAAGCGTTGTGTCCCACCCGCACCGGGGATGATTCCGAGTTTCACTTCCGGCTGACCGACCTGCGCATCGGGCGCGGCGACGCGATAGTGCCCGCCCATGGCCACTTCGAGGCCACCACCGAGCGCGGTGCCGTGAATGGCCATCACCACCGGTTTACGGCAGTTTTCAATGCCGATGATGATCCCATTCAGATGGTTGGCGTCCCAAGGCCTTTCGCCCGACGTAATCTTGCCGAACTCGCGGATGTCCGCCCCGGCGATAAACGTCCGTCCCCCGCCGAGGATGACGATGGCCCGCACCTCCGCATCGACCGCGGCCTGCTCGACAAACCGGGCGATGCCTTCCGGTACCCCCGGACTCAAGGCATTCACCGGCGGGTTGTTGACGGTGATCACCGCCACATCGGCATCTTTCGCGTACAGGACCAGATCGCTCATACTGTGTATTGCTCACCTTACCCCAACTGCGAGCGCTCATGGAGCGGCTCAATTTCAACAGGCACCTGGGGCTGCGCGTGACGCGGGTTCATCGCGATGGCGTCACGGTGGAATGTCCCATCCGCCACGAGTATCTGAACCTGCACGGGACGTTGCACGGCGGCGTCACCGCGACCCTGGTGGACGTCGCCGCTGGATTCGCGGCGATTGCTCATGGCGATGGCGCGCCTGTGGCGACGGTCAAGATGAAGATCAACTACTTTCTCCCCTTGACGGGGAGGAAAGTGATCGCGCGTGCGAAAGTCCTCCGCGCGGGGTCCACGCTGTATGTGTGTCAGGTAGAGGTATTCAACGAGCACCGGAAGCTGGCCGGCTCCGCGCTGGTCACCTACATGAAAACGCCACTGAAGCCATGATGCTTACAATGAAGAAGTATTCAACAACAATTTGCCTTGGTCCTGGCTGCCGTTGCGTGCCTACCGGCCTTTGGCGAAGTCCGCTGTGACTTCGACTCCGAAAATCGAGTCTGGAAGCTTGCCAATTCGCGTTTCGAGGCGCAACTGGAAGTCAGTCCAGGGGGCTACTTCCGCTTTCTGAGCCTGCGCGATCCGCGGGGCGGCGCAGACTGGCGCCCGCCGATGCCGGGCGTCACCTCACCCATTCGTTTCGTCGTCGACGGTGAGCGGTGGGACGCTTATACCTCGTTCCAATTATTGTCCCAGGAGTGGCGCATGCTCTCGGCCGGCGCGGGACGGCTGACCCTGGTCCTCGCCAACCTGCGCCGTACCGGCGAAGTGACCGTCGAGTTGGATCTATACGAGGACCTGCCAACACTTCGCTATGGCATCCGCTACCGCAACAGCCAAGGCCGGACGGTGTATGTCACGCAAGCCAGCCCGGTGGCGTGGGACTTTGCCGGAACCAGCGAGCGGTACAGGGCACTGCGCGTCGAACAGTGGCTGCCCGTCGCCGACCCGGCCGACTTTGAAGTGGACTCGAGCGAGTTGCCCCAAGACGGTACACCAGTCGTGGTCGACTCCGGCTCCCATAACCGGTACTGTACCTGGCTGGCCTTGGCCGGCGAGGAATCCCGCGGCCTCGCCATCGGTTGGGAATTCGACGGCCGCGCCCGGGTCACCGCAACGCACGACCGAGAAGCCGCCCGCCTCACTCTCGACTCGAGCATCTCTGACCTGCACCATCCGGTTCCAGGCGGCGGCGAGTTTCAGGTGCCCCGTGCCTTTGTGACCCTGTTTCAGGGCGATTGGGACGAAGCCGGATTTCAGACGCAGCGATTTGTCGAACGGGCACTCGCCAAACCGCCCCCGGGCGACGCCTCGCAGTTCCCGTATGTAGGCTGGGATAGCTGGGCGTACGGAACCGGCATCGACGAGGTCTCGCTCCGCCGCAGCGCCGACGCAGCCGCACGGCTCGGTATCGAGTTGTTCGTGGTTGACCTCGGCTGGGCCCGCCTCATC
>JAEUQD010000723.1 GCA_016789925.1 Bryobacterales bacterium
CATCTATGGCCGTGGGACCGTGGACGACAAAGACAACGTCGCAACCGCATTGATGACCATGCTTCTCTTGAAGCGCCTCAACGTCCCTCTTGAACGCGACGTCATCTTCCTTGCCGAAGCCGGCGAAGAGGGCAGTATGCAGTTCGGCATCGCCCACCTGGTCGACAAACACTGGCCACTCATAGACGCCGAGTTCTGTCTGGCTGAAGGCGGTGGCGTGCGCCGCCGCAAGGGCCGCGAACACCGCATGCTGGTGAGCACCACCGAAAAGAACCCCACTGCCGTAAAGCTGATCGCCCGCGGCACGGCCGGCCACGGTTCGGCGCCCTTGCCTGACAACGCCCTCGACCGCTTGGCCAGTGCGGTGACTCGCATCTCCGCCTGGCGCACGCCCTTGCGCTGGAACGACACAACGCGCACCTATTTCGAGAAGCTGGCCATGGTCAGTCCGCCGGAACAGGCCGCGCGCTACAAGGGCTTGCTCGACCCCGCGCGCACCGCATCCATCCAGGATTACCTGCGGCAGCATGAACCCGCCCACTATTCCATGCTTCGGACGTCGGTGGCCACCACCATCATCCAGGGCGGCTACCGCGTCAACATTATCCCCTCGCAGGCTGAGGCAGTCCTCGATGTTCGCACGATGCCCGGCGAAGACCCGGAAGCATTCGTCGCATCCATGAGAAAGATCGTCAACGATCCTGCCATCGAGGTCATCCATACGCCGCGCCGCAATGTTCCCATCGGCGAACCATCGCGCCTGGATACGGCGCTCTACCGCATTCTTGAAGAAGCGCAGCGCCGCGTCTACCCGGCCGCCGTCACCCTTCCCACCATGTCTACAGGCGGCACCGACAAGGCCTACTTACAAGCCCGCGGCGTTCAGTGCTACGGCATCGGCCCCGCTTCCGACGACGAAGATGGTCCAAAAGGCTTCGGCGCTCACAGCGACCAGGAACGCCTGCTCGAGCAGGAACTCTACCGCTTCGTCCGCTTCAACTGGGACGTCGTCACGTCGTTCGCCGCAACTTCACAATAGGCGAGTAGGGCTGATCGATCCGGGATCGCGAAATGATCTAGCCGCCGGCAGCCCGATATCATGAAGGCTGTAGCTGATCCATGATCCGGGTTCTCCTCTTCCTAACGCTAGCTCTCCACGCCGCGGATTACCGCCCACCCGCCGGCACCCGCCCCGCTGTTCGCCGTCCGGGCGCGGCGAGCATTCTCCCAGGCGGCCGCGCCATCACGCCGATGGGCAAGCAATACTACACCGGACCCGGTCCGTTCGGCCTTGCCATCAATCCGAAAGGTACGACCATCGTCAGCGCCGACGGCGGCCCCAACCGCTACTCGCTTACCGTCATTCAGAAAGACCGGGAAGCCTGGCGCGTGCGCCATCATGTTGCGCCCAAAACCAAGGAGGAAGAACTCGAGGGCGAAGAAAACTGGCGTAGCGTCTTCATGGGGCTCGCCTTTGCCGATGACGACGAACTCTTCGCCTCCGAAGGCGAATCGGGCCGAGTGCGCGTAGTGGACACGCGCTCCGGTGGCCTGAAGCGCGGCTTTGAACTCAACCAGGGCGGCTTTCAGGATTCCTACACCGGCGACTTAGCCTACGACCGCCAAACCCGCCGCCTCTACGTGCTTGATCAGGCCAACTTCCGGTTGGTCATCATCGATACACGAAGCCGCAAGGTCCTCTCGTCGGTCCGCGTCGGGCGGCTTCCTTTCTCGCTCGCGCTCTCGCCGGGCGGGAAGCGGGCTTATGTCACCAACATCGGCATGTTCGAGTACAAGCCAATTCCCGGTGCTGACCCGAAGCGGGCGCGCGAAACCGGACTTCCCTTCCCGGCGTTTGGGTTCCCCTCCATCGAAGCCACCGCCGGTGCACGCCGTCAAACCCCTTCCGGCGACGTCGATGTTCCGCCTCTCGGGGACCCCAACGCTCCTGAGTCCAACTCTCTGGCTATCGTCAACGTGGAAGATCCTGCCGCGCCCAAGGTCGAAGCCTTTCTCCCTACAGGGCTCCCTTTCCCCGAAAGTCACGGCGGCTCCAGCCCTTCCGGCGTCACTGCCACAGCTCAGCGAGTCTACGTCTCCAACGGGCACAACGATTCCATCTCTGTCTTCAACGCAACCACTGAGAAGTTGGAGAAAGAGGTTCTGCTCCGCATTCCCGGTCTCGAACCTTATCGCGGCATCCTACCCGTCGGCTCGTTCTACGACGAAACCAACGATTGGCTGCTGGTAGCCTGCGCCGGCATCAATGCCGTTGCCGTCATCGATAACAAGACACTCGAAGTCATTGGCTACGTGCCGACTGCCTGGTTTCCCACTCGCGTGGCCACCTATGAAGGCACTGCTTATGTCGCCTGCGCCAAGGGTTCGGGTACGGGTCCCAATGCCAGCCGCCGTGGCCCTGAACTGGGCTCCTTCCACGGCGAACGAAGGCGTGGTTCGATTTCCTCATT
>JAEUQD010000728.1 GCA_016789925.1 Bryobacterales bacterium
AACTGCTCAGCGGATGAAAAAATGCCGGCGGCGGCTTCCTTGGGCAAAGCGGGCCGCGCGTGGAAGAGGCGCTGCCCTCCGGGAATGGCCACCACCAGCGCGCCGCTCCCCGGTTCCCGGGCGGTCAGGGAGGGATCGGAAACGAACGCCGCCAGGGTTTGGATTGCGAGGTCCGCCGCCTGCTCACGCCGTTCGGACCGGCGCTGTGATTCGAGGACGCGGTCGAGTTCGAGCAACCGGATTCCCAGCCAGGCCAGCGCTGCCGCGGGCAGGCACAACACCGCCACCAACACGCAGATCAGCCTTCGGCGGGACATCCCTTCCGGCTCAAGTATAAGCCCCGGCCGTTGAGCGGCGATGAGCGAATTGTGAGGAAACGGTGAGGGCGTTCGCCGGTGAGTCAGCGGCGCTCCAGGTTCCCGGCGAGCGCGCCAAGGAAGGCGGCGAGCGCCGTCTTCTCTTCCGGAGTGAGGCGGAGGGGGCGGAGTTCGGGGTCGAGGTGGGGGTTGGGGCGGCCGCCTTGGTCGTAGAAGTCGATTACCTCTTCGAGCGTGGGCAGGCTGCCGTCGTGCATGTAGGGCGCGGTGCGTGTGATCTCGCGGAGAGTGGGTGTTTTGAAGTCGCCGCGGCCGGCGCCTTCGTCGGTGAGCCGGGTGCCGTTCCAGGCGACGCCGGTGTTGTGGAGGCGCTCGTCGGTGAAGTTGGGGCCGACGTGGCAGGCGGTGCAATTGGCCTTGCCGCGAAAGAGTTCGAGACCCCGGCGCTGTTCGGCGGAGAGGGCGTCGCGGTCGCCGTGGATGTAGCGGTCGAAGGGAGCGTCGCCGGACAGGAGCGAGCGCACGTAGGTCGCCAGCGCCCGCGCCATCGTCTCCGCCGTTAGCCCCACCCGCGCCGTCGCTTCCTCCACTTTCAGATCCATCTCGTTCGCATCCTCGATCGGCTTCAGCACCTGCTCCTCCAGCGTCTTCACCCGCCCGTCCCAGAAGAACGCGCGCCCGTAGCCGCGATTGATCAGCGCAGGCGCGTTACGCCGTCCCTTGCGCCCGAAAACGCCGATCGCCACCGGCTTGCGGTCGGCGAAGGCGAGTTCGGGCTCGTGGCAGGTGGAGCAGGAGACGGACTGGTCTCGCGACAGGCGCTTATCGAAGAACAGCCGCCTCCCGAGTTCGATCTTTTCCTCGGTGACCGGATTATCCTCCGGGGCCGGCAGGTACAGATCCAGCCCCAGAGGGATTGTGATCGCAAGAGCGAACAGCCACATCACTTGCTCGCGGTGAGGAAGTTCTCGAGAGCCCAGATCTGCTCTGGCTTGCGAGGAACTGGAACCTGAAGAACGACCTGCCTGCCATCCGGATGCACCTTCAGTGGGTTTCGCACGTCGGCGGCAGTCTTCAACTCCAGCTTGGTAGACTCACTGCCGTCCAGCGGCACCTTCCACATCTCCACAGCCTGATTGTCCAGATGCTTCTGAGCCAGCAACGACCGTCCATCGGGTGTCCAGGCAAAAAAGAAGGCACGCTGCGGGGCGTCAACGTGAATCACTTCTCTGGTCTCACCGCCGGATGTTGGTACAAGAAGGACGCCTCGCGGCTCACGAGGGACCACCGCATTGTTGACCGCCAGATATCTGCCATCGGGCGAGAGCGAGCCGTACGCGGGATTCGGCATGCGAAGGAGAATCGTTTCTTCACCCGAAGCGAGATCCCGTCTATAGTAGGCGGCTCTGTCGCCGTCGGGAGCCATGCCGAGGTAGTAAAGCGACCTGCCGTCGGGCGACTCCATAGCAATGCGCGCCGCACCTTTCTTCTCGACAATCATCGAAGTCTGGCCCGTTTGCGCGTTCATGCGAAACACGCCGTTCCTTCCTTTCGCATCCCGGCCGCCGATCAGCAGCGACTTTCCGTCACGTGACCAGCTCAGCGCCAAGAAGTGTTGAAAATTCGGCATGGGCACGATTTCCCGCACCGTCCCGGATTCCATCTCCCGGATCCCGACGATAAAATACGACGAACCTACCGACCTCCTTCGCGAAGAGTAGGCGAGGTACTTTCCATCTGGCGACCAATCGGGCAGGTTATTGGTTCCTACGTAGCTCGAGACCGCCTGCACAGGCGGCGATACAAAGGCGCACTTACTGAAGTCGAAGGTCGCGGTCTGAATGTCTCCGCCCAGAAGACTGGTCTGTACCACGTAGTGGAGTGCGCCCACCGAGCTGATCCCCATATTCACAAATTCGCCAATGCCCGGTTTGATCAACTCCGGCGACCCCTGCGCCCGCCCATCGGCGACGCTCTGTGACCACAGCCCCATCGAGCCGCTGCGATCGCTGGCGAACAGTAACTGCGTTCCATCCGGCGACCAGCCGAGCAGGGAGTCGTGACTGGGATGCACGACCAGCGGAAACTCGCGGCTCCCGTCGACGGCGATCGCATAGATGTCGCGTTGCTGTTCAGATTCGCCTGCCGGAAGATCATAGGCCAGGTATTTTCCGTCTGTGGAAAAGAACAAACCGCTCGCGCCGCGCCAGTCTATCGACTTCAACACGCGCAGCTTGCCATCCTCGGTTGAGACCAAGCCAATCTGGGCACTCTTGTCCTTCCGGTGCAACTGCACTGCAATCCACTTGGCGTCCGGTGACCAGTCGTGCGGGCCAATCCAGCTAATATCCTCGTTGCTCAGCAGTGTCCGGAACGCCGGAACATCGTTGCTCGGCAATAGGAGCACCCGCAGTTCGTACCGATCAATGTCGCCGCGGAACCACGAGTACGCGAGCCGCTTGCCGTCTCGGGAGAATGCGTACTCCTCAGCGTACTGCTCTTCCGATTTTCCAATACCCGGCTTGCCGTCGGTTGCCCCGGTCGTCAACTGGCGGTCCGTACCGGCAACAAGATCGTGAAGATACAGGTCGCCGAACTTCGCCCAATCCACATAGGGAACGTAACGGCCATCGGGCGATGCCGTCCCAAAGATGTCTCCGCGGTCTGGGAGGGTCCAGACTCTCCTATTCACGATGGCGTGTTCATTCGGCTTCGGCTGCAAAGCCATCAAACGGATCCGCGCCTGCTGGACCGGTTCTTTCTGATCTGAATAATCCCGCACGACGCGCTCGTAGATCTTCCGCGCTTCCGCATCGCCGAGTTTCTGATGGCACTCGGCCATCCGCAGCAGCGCCTGGGCGGCGAGTTTGCGGTCCGTACTCTTGTCTTGAAGTACCTGTTGGTAGATGCGAATGGCCGCGCGGGGGTCGGCGTCGGCGCGTTCCTTGGCGAGGCCGCGCTGGAAGAGGTTGTAGCCGTTATCGGCGGCCAGGAGGGCGGCGGTGGCCAGCAGGGCGAGGTGAATTCGAAAGTTGCTCATGTGTCGATCCTCCGCGCCTACCGCTTCGCCACCCGCGCGGCACCCAACAGGTTCTCCATGGCCCACACCTCCTGTAGAGTGTCGTTTCGTGTCATCAGGGCGATCTGCTTACCGTCAGGATGAATGCGTACGTCCAAGATGCGGTCGAGCCCGAGATCGATGTTGCGTGGCTCGCCGCCGGCGGCTGGGACCACCCACAGGGTTCCGGATTTGCGAAGGACGACAAACCTGCCATCCGGCGTCCAGGCGGGCGCGGAGAACCCGCCTCCGGGACCAATCAGTTCGCGGCGCTCGCCCGTCTCGACTGCTAAGAAGAAGACGGCGCCGTCATCCGAACTACAGGCCAGCCGCTGCCCGTCCGGAGAGACGGCAAACCACCGCAGCCCGGATCCATGGGCCAACTGGCGCTCTTTGCCGACGGCAAGTTCCCGTTCCATCAGCCAGAATTTCTTGTTTGCCTGGTCACGGCGGATATAAAAGACCTTCTTGCCATCGGGCGACCATTGGGGAATGTTCAAGCCCATGGTGGGTTCCGCCAGAGCAATGGCCTCGATATTTCCCGTCCGGGCGTCGATGCGGTAAACGCCTTGCCTGCCCTTCAAGTCCGTACCTTGTGCGATGAGTGACGCGCCATCCGGAGCCCAGCGCGCGAAGTTGAAATAGCGAAGCTTGGGCTGAAGGGTCCTGGTTTCGGCAGTCGCTACGTCCTGAATCTCGAGCACCGTACGCCGCCGGAGGCGGTAGGAGGTGTACGAGAGCGAACCTCCATCGGGCGACCAGTCGGGTTGGTAGTTGGTTCCGAGAAAGCGATGTACGGCCGGGACTGGGCTGCCGATGACTTTCGCGGACTCGAAGTCGACAGTGGCTTTCAGAAAGTCCCGGCTGCCGGGCAGCATTGCGAAATAGAGCACGCCGGAACGCGTCAAGCCAAGCATCGCCGCCTGGCCGACATCAGCCTTCAACTGGGTGGCCTTACCCACCTCGCGCGCACTCGTAACGGCGACGGAATAGATTCCCGGCGTACCCGTCCTATCGCTGGTAAACAGAAGGGAACTCCCGTCCGGTGTCCATCCCACGACGCGATCGTCGGCCGGGTGTTCCACCGCGCGGAACTCCGAACTGCCGTCAACCGCCAGCACGAAAACGTCATGGTCCGGAGACCCTTCGCGCGCGGGCTGGTCGAAGGCGAGCAGCTTTGAGTCTTTCGAGAAACGCATAGCGCTCATGCTGTCCCAATCGACGGACTTGAGAACCCGGAGGGAACCGCCGGCCGCGTCCACGAGACCGATTTGAAAACTCCCGTCGCTTCGTTCGAGCAGTGCGGCAATCCATTTGCCGTCCGTTGACCAGTCTTTGGGCGCGAGCCAGATAACTTCCGGATTGGAGTAAAGCACCTTCGAGCTTCCGGACGCGCTCGCGTTGGCTTGGGCAATACGCAGGTCATATCGTCCCTCGCCGTTAAACCAGGCATAAGCAACTTGTCTTCCGTCTGGCGAGAAGGTGGATTCCTCGGCGTACTCGCTGGAGGTCTCCCAACTGGTCTTGACGGTCAGACGGCGGTGCTGTTTGGCGGCCAGATCATGAATGTCCAGATTGCCGGTCGTCTGATCGACGTAGGAGATCGCCTGTCCGTCCGGTGATACCGCCGCATAGATAGCAACCTGACGCCCCTTCCAAACCTGCCGGGTCACAATGCCGGAAGTGTCAAGCGCCGCGGCGCCCAGGCGTGCGCGGGCGGTGGTGGCGGCTTCCGTCTGGTCGGGGTATTCGCGGAGGAGACGCTCGTAGATCTTCCGTGCTTCCGCATCCCCCAGTTTCTGGTGGCACTCCGCCATGCGGAGGAGCGCCTGGGCCGCGAGTTTACGGTCGACGCTCTTGTCCTGAAGCACCTGTTCGTAGATGCGGATGGCCGCGCGGGGGTCGGCGTCGGCGCGTTCTTTGGCAAGGCCGCGCTGGAAGAGGTTGTAGCCATTGTCGGCGGCCAGGAGGGTGGCGGCGATCAACAGGAGAGGAATTCGCATGGTGCTCATGTGTCGATCCTGGAGGAATTGGCGGCGCGGGTTGTCAGGAAAGTGGGCGGCATTTGTTACGCTTTCACGAAGATTCGGCGGCCCAACGATAGCCGACGCCGTGGACGGTGAGGAGGCGGCGGGGTTGGCGGGAATCGCGTTCGATCTTGGCCCGCAGGTTGGCGACGTGGGTGTCGACGGTGCGTTCGGTGACGTGGGTATCTTCGCCCCACACCTGGTTGAGAAGTTCATCGCGCGTGACAGCTTCGGGCGCGCGCGACACGAGCAGGCGGAGGAGATGGTACTCCTTGCGGGTCAACTCGAGGGGCGCGCCATCGCGGGTGGCCTGGTAGGCGCGAAAGTCGATGTCGATGCCGTTGAGGCGGAGGGAGTCGGGCAAGGTTCGCAGCGGAGCGGAGCGGCGCAGCAGGGCGCGGACGCGGGCGCTCAATTCGCGCAAGGAGAAGGGCTTGGTGACGTAGTCGTCGGCGCCGAGGTCGAGGCCCACGACGCGGTCGGCCTCCTCGCCGCGGGCGGTAAGCATCAGGATGGGGGTGGAGACGCCGGCGGCGCGCAGCTTGCGGCACACCTCGTAGCCGCTCATGCGCGGGAGCATCAGGTCGAGAATGACAACGTCGGGTTTCTTCTCGAGCGCCAGGCGGCAACCCGTTTCGCCATCGCCGGCGACGATCACCTCGTAGCGCTCGAAGGTGAAATTGTCGGTGAGGGCGCGTTGAAGAGGGAGTTCGTCTTCGATGACGAGAATGCGGCTCATGCGTTGACCTCGACGGGCAGCAGGATGGAGAACGTGCTGCCGGCTCCGGGACTGCTTTCGACGGCGACGCGGCCGCCGTGGGCTTTGACGATGTGGTCGACAAGGGCGAGGCCGAGCCCGGCGCCGGGGATGTTGCGGCGTTCGGAGTCGGGTGCGCGGTGGAAGCGTTCGAAGATGCGGGGCTGCTCTTCGAGGGGGATGCCGATGCCGCGGTCGCGGACGCGGATAACGGCGTTGCTGTGTTCAAGGCTCAGCGTGAGGTCGATGCGGCGGTCGTCGCCCGAGTACTTGATGGCGTTGCCGAGGAGATTGAGCACGGCCTGTTCGAGGGCGTCGCGGTCGGCAGGGACCTTCGGCACGGTGGGATCGATCTGGGTGTGCAGTTCGAAGCGGCCCTGGGCCAGCAGGTAGTCGAGGGCGTGGGCGGCGGAGTGGAGCACCTGGTCGAGGGCAACGGGTTGGAGGCGGTAGACGCGTTTGCCCTGCTCGATGCGCGAGAACTCCAGGACGCCGTCGACCAGCCGGCTGAGGCGCTCGCTTTCGCCAAGGATGGTCTTGAGGTATTCGGACTTTTCCTGCTCGCTGCGCGCGCGGCCGAGTTCGAGCAGTTCGGCGAACGCGCGGATGGAGGCGATGGGTGTTTTCAGCTCGTGCGAGACGCTGGAGACGAACTGCGAGCGCAGGGCAGCCAGTTGCGATTCGCGGCGGACATCGCGGTGGAGGAGGTAGGCGGTGAAGGCGGTGATGGAGAGCAGCAGGAGGAGACCGGACAGGTAGAAAACATCGCGGGCGGCGAGCGGCGGTTCGGCAGGAGGTTCGGGCAGCGTGTAGCGGAGCCCGGGAAAGCTTTCCCCAAGAGCCTGACCGCGGCGGGATTCGGCGAAGAGCCATTGTCCGTG
>JAEUQD010000749.1 GCA_016789925.1 Bryobacterales bacterium
GGATCACATGGCGCCGGAGCAAGCGCGCGGCGCGCCGGTTGACCGTCGTGCCGATATCTTTGCTTTCGGCATCGTTCTCTACGAAATGCTGTCAGGTGTCAATCCATTTCGGGGCCCCTCGTATGTCGATACCATTTCCGCGATCCTAAGGGCCGATCCCGGCCCGATCTCGGCGCGGAACCCGGAGCTCAGCGCAGAGTTTGACGAATTAACCGCGAGAATGCTGGCAAAGGAGCCGGACCAGCGAATCGGATCCATGGGCGACGTCCGTGAGATGCTGGCCCGGCTGGCCGGAACTCCCGAGGCCGCTTCCGCGGCTCGCGAGTCTGTCCTTCGGTGCCGCGTATGCGACGCGCCGAATCCCAAAACCCAGAAGTTCTGCGGTGCCTGCGGCGCGACCCTTCGCGATACCAGCGTCATGGCGTCGACCTCCCAGACGCTTTCGGCGCCGGGGCTGTCGGTTTCGATTGCGGATCGCAGCCGCCGGCAATTGACGGTGCTTTGCTGCGGACTGGCCGATTTCGGCTCGCTATCGGAGCGGCTGGATCCGGAAGAACTGCACGAGATCGTGGTTGCGTTCCGGCAGATTTGCACGACGGCAGCTCAGGAGTTCGGGGGCAGAGCCGCACGCCCATCCCACCGGACGCTGCAGTTGTACTTTGGGCATCCGGTTGCATTCGAAGACAATGCCGCACGGTCAATCAAAGCAGCGCTCGCAATCACCAACCGGGTGAGGGAGCGGAACGAGAGCCAGCCGTTGCCGGGCGGGCTGCAACTCGTCAGTCAAATCGGAATCCATACGGGCGTTGTGATTGTGCAAGAGACCGGCACCGCGCTGGAATTCACCGGCGAGACCCCGGACATCGCCGCCCGCCTGCAGGAATCGGTTCACCCCGGCGGAATCGCCGTGTCCGCCTTGACTCGGCAACTCGCCAAGTCCGCGTTCCAGTTTCAACCGGGTTCCGCTGGCCATATCGGGGAACTGGCCAAAAACGCCTGGTTCAAAGTGCTGCCGCCGCCACCCGAAGCCGGCGAGCCTGACGCAGTCTCCGGACTGCGCAAGACGCCCTTGTCAGGCCGCGAACGTGAAATGGGAGTCGCTCTCGCGAGTTGGGCGAGCACAGCAGAGGGCCTTGGGCAAGTGCTGCTCATTTCAGGCGAACCTGGGATTGGCAAATCGCGATTGGTCGATACGCTTAAAGACGAAATCGAGAAAGGTCCGCACTTACTATTTGAGTGCCGCTGCTCTCCTTACCATACAAACACGCTGCTTCGTCCGTTCCTCGATTTTCTCGAGCGTTCATGTAAGTTCGACCCGCGCGATTCCTCAGTCGCCCGATTCGGCAAACTGAAGGCGATGCTGGAAAACACGGGCATCGCCGATGACGCTGCCGCCCCGGCCCTCGCGGAACTCCTTGTGCTGCGCGTGCCCGAGGTGCAGCAGCAAGCCCGGCTGACCCCTGAGGAGAAAAAACAGTCCGCCTTGAATCTGCTTCTTCGGGTGGTGTTGGAACCGGCGAAGCTGCAGCCCGTCGTGCTCATCGTCGAGGATCTGCACTGGGCCGATCCCACCACGATCGAACTGCTGCACCTCATTATTGAAAGGACTTCCGAGGCGCCCGTTCTAACCGTTTTGACTTTTCGCCCGGAGTTCAGACATCCGTTCTCGGCACTGTCCCATTTGTTGCACTTGACCGTTACTCGATTGACCGGCGCGCAGACTCGAAGAATGGTAGAAGCAATCGCGGGCGACGGCACGCTGCCCGACGCCGTCATCGACCAGATTTGCGCCAAAACCGATGGCGTGCCACTCTTCGTCGAAGAAGTCACAAGAATGGTGCTGGAATCTGAAAACGCCGGGGAACAACTTGAAATTCCCGTAACCTTGCGCGATTCGCTAATGGCCCGCTTGGACCGCATGGCGGACGCCAAAACTGTAGCCCAGGTCGGCGCCGTGCTGGGCCGAGAATTCACACCGGACCTGCTGGCCGCAATCTGGCCCCACGGAACGGAGACGCTGCAGGCGGGGTTGAAAAAATTGGCCCAGGCGGAGCTCCTTTTCCGGCGCGGTGTCGGCGCTCAGGAAAAGTATGTTTTCAAACACGCGCTGATTCACGATATCGCCTATGAATCGTTACTGAAGTCCACCCGCCAACAATATCACCGGACGACCGCGGAGACGATGGAACGCGATTTTCCCCGCATCGTCGAGTCCCAGCCGGAACTGCTCGCGCAGCACTACACGGCAGCCGGAATGGTCGATCGAGCCTCCAGGTGGCTGGAGCGCGCCGCCCAACAGGCAATCGAGCATTCTGCCTACCGGGAGTCGATCAATTACCTGAATCAGGCATTGACTTTGGTCAAAGCTCTCCCAGCGACGGAGGGTCGCGACAAGTTGGAGTTATCGCTGCAGATCGCCCTGGGCGCGCCGTTGATTGCCGCCCGGGGATACGCGGCCGCCGAGGTGGAAAACGCGTTCTTGCGGGCGCGCGAGTTGTCCGGGGCAACTGGCCGGCCGCGGATGCGCTTCCGGGTGCAATGGGGATTGGGCGCCGTTTCTTTGGTTCGGGCGCGTCTGGCGGCGGCGCGGGAGCTTGTCCTGGAGTGTCTTCATTTGGCCGAGGAGGAAGAGGATCCCGGGCTGCTGCTGGAGGCCGAGAGTTGGTTGGGCACCATCCTTTTCTACCTCAACGATCTTCCGGGAGCTCGCAGCCATCTGGAACGCGCACTCGAACTCTACGCGCCGGCCCACCACCACACCCACGCATTTCTCTATGGCCTCGATCCGGGAGTCTTGGCCGCCGTTCACTTATCCTGGCTGCACTGGCTGATGGGCGCCTTGGACGAAGCGGCGGCCATGAACCGCAGGAGTCTGGAGATGGCCGAACAAGTCGGACATTCACTGAGCTTCGCCCATGCGCTGAATTTCAACGTTGTCTATCACTGTTTTCGCGGAGATGCGGAGTCGGCCGCGCGCGAGGCAGAAACGGAGATCGCCTTATCGAACAAGCATGGCTTTCCCCACTACCTGGCCTATGCGCAGATCCTCCACGGCTGGTCGTTGGCCAGGCAAGGGAAGCATGCCAAAGGGATCGAGCAGATGCGGTTGGGACTCGATTCGCGGCGTAAGTCCACCGGCGCGGAACTCGCGCGGCCATTCTTCTTGACCTTGCTGGCAGAAGCGCTGGGCGCAGCGGGATCCCCGGAAGACGGGCTCGAAGCTCTGCGGGAGGCCAAGCAAGTTGTGTCGAGAACCGGTGAACAGTGGTGGGCTCCGGAAATTCGCCGGCTGGAGGGGGAACTGTTGTTACTCACAGGTTTCGCCAGCGTGGAGGATGTGCTGACGTCCGTTCAAGAGGCTTTGCAGTCCGCGTCCCAGTCTGGTTCCCGGTCGCTGGAACTGCGCGCAGCAATTAGCCAGTTTCGTATCTGTTCGGTCAAAGCTCCGGCTCAATTGGACGATGCCAGGAAAATCCTGCGGAGGGTGCTGGCTCACTTCAGCCGTTCTGCGGGTACTTCGAGTGTTAATGAGGCAACTCAACTTCTGCAGGCGCATCAGCAGATCGAACTCCAGTGCTGAGTGACGCTAGCCTGACTTTCGCAGTTCGATGCCATTTTCAGCTATTTTGATTCCGAAATGGCCTGCAAGCCCAATCCCGTCAACAACGCTGTTTCAAAATCCGTTGTAGTGAAGACCTACCCTCTTTCCTGAGGCGCCCGATTC
>JAEUQD010000753.1 GCA_016789925.1 Bryobacterales bacterium
CACAGTCCATTACTTGTGTCTCGCCCGACGATCCATGTATTCCCGTCGCCGTCCTGCGCCGCGCCCGGCTTGCCTGAGAAATGACCGCCCGCGTTATAGATTGTCTGGCTTCCGAACTCTGTTAGGCGCACCCGGTTCAGAAAGTCCCGAAACACACCCGCCGGAGTGATCACCGGGGCCGTTCTCGGCAGTGCGAACCGCGGTATCCAAGGCTGTTGACTGGTTGTCAAAGGGCTGCACATCGCCTCCACTGTTGGCGTTCCTGAACCTCCTTGCAGCACTACACCAAACCTGGCCCATTCCTGAGCTGTGATGTCGGATTGCAGCACTTCGTACACCGCGATGCCTTGACCATTGGCAATCGCTACGGGAGCAATCCCCGGCGCCGGCGATGGCGACGATGCTGGAACTTCCGAAAACACGCCCGCTCCCCCTTGGTCTCCGGTGGTCAACCGCAAATCGAGTCCGGAACTCATCGCAATCGGCCGCGTCGACACGTACACTTGTTGCCCCACGCTGACGTTGCTAAACCGGAGCACAATCCTTGTCCCACTGTCAGCCAACCCCGAAATTCCTCCTCCTGACGATTGAAACAGGTCGGTGATTACTCCTGACTCCTCCGTGTAGGGGATACCCAGGATCCAACCAGACGCCTGCCCGGGCCACAGCCTTCGGCGGAGCGTTGTTGGGTACACCTCTCCCACCTCCACCTGCAACTGGTAAC
Organism: Bryobacterales bacterium; assembly: GCA_016789925.1. GTDB lineage: Bacteria > Acidobacteriota > Terriglobia > Bryobacterales > Bryobacteraceae > JADLDI01. The sequence goes on from JAEUQD010000753.1 coordinate 725, forward strand.
CCGCGACCTGGCTGGTTCCTACCGTGGTGGTCAAGTCTCTCATTCCAATCTTCAACCCCAAAACTGCGGTCCCCGGCAATCCCGACATTCGGGGAGAAGAGTCCACGGCCGCTAGAGAGCGCACTCGCCGTTTCGTTGTATGGCGCCACCGCGACATTTCCGCGCAGATTGCTCACCCGGAGTATCCGCATAAGAATATCCGTGCCGGGCTCCGCAATCGGAACCTGCTTGAAGCGGATGGTGTGCGGCGCCGCCGCGCCTGCCGCCGGCGCCACGAACTCGCCTAAGAACACATTGACGTTGGCAGCCCAGTTGACCCTTGCCGGCTCATCGATAAATAGGAGCACGTCGGACTTCTGTGCCGAGGGGTTCGCACTGGTCACCGGCACCGATAACGAAACATCAATATCATATTGCTGTGTGTTTCCGGCTGTGCCGCCAGAACAGATGATCAGAATGTCGCCCAGGAGCTCGGCCACCCCGGTCGCCCGTACGCTCTGTGTATTACCCTGCACGACGCACTGCATGGGAAAGGGATCTGCCAGGAGGCAGAGCTGTCCCAGAATAAGGCCGAAGATGAGCCTTCTCATGGCGAATCTCTCCTGCGTTCGCTCGTCCTCTGTTGGACGGATCTGTTACGCCGGACCCGCCATAGCGGCCGATTGCGGCCGCCGTTTGTCACCGGCGGTTGTGCCGGTCCTGAAAGGCCGACCCGGGACCGCCAGGGGGCGAAAGAACGGTGGTAGCCCGGTGACCAGTCCCCCGCGCGACGCGGCATCGCGCGTGCCCCGCAAGGTGGCGATGAGAGATTCCCGCGGGAGTTCACGAATGATCGGGTGGATGAGCCACCCCAGTCCTCGCGGAATGTCGCGGGTCAGCGAGATGGCTTCGCACTCGACGTAGGTGCCGCCATCGAGTTCCTGGAAGGTCCAATACGAGTTGAGCCGCCAGAGAAAGCCACGTCCCGTCCCCGGTGGAAGCTGCTCTTCATCGGGGCGTCCGGGATGCAGAACCTCGGCGATTCGGATACTGTGCGACTGGCTCCACCAGTGCCAGCTGTCGATTTGCTCGTAATGAACGGCATGCTCCGTCTGCAGAACCACCGTGACCACTTTCTTCTTGAGCAGGCGGAGCATGATGATGAAGTCCTGTCCGCTACGGGAGATCAACCGCGAGTCCACCACTTCAGGTTTGTAGAAGTCCTTGTGCCGGTCATAGGCTTGCACGGCAAAGATAACGTCGCGAACATCCACGCCGGGAACAAAGACGACTCCCGCCCAATCGTGAATGAGGCCGGAGGTCACCTTGCGGTCGCCTCCCGGAAGGCGAGTTTCGGTGAGGATCTCGCCGTTGCGAAGCAACGTGTGTTGCACTGGGCTAAGGGCGAGGAGAAAGCCGTCGCCGGTTCTTGCCTCGCTAGTGATCCGGGACTCGGCCTCGCGGACGAAGCGGTTGAACTCTTCCTCCGTCCGTGGCTTTAGTTCCACGGCCAAGGAAGAAGCGGTCAAGGCGGCCACCACCAGCAGGAGGCGTAGTCCGGAAATGGATGCATTGGCAAATTGACATGGAGCAGCAAGGATGGTCATGAGGCCCTCCCAAATTCAGAAAGCCTCGGCCCGCGAATCAATCGCTAAAGCCTACCAATATAGGCCGCCCAAGCGCACCGCAAAATAGCGGCTGACCCCGGCGTAACCGCCGCGGAATCCCACAAGGCTCGCAGGCACCCAATGCGACCGTGACTGGCATTATTATGGGCAGCATCATTCCGGAATTCAAGGGCTGGTCCTCCGGTGCTCCGGGGCTCCGGTCCCTGGTCGCCTCGGGTCGTGTCATCCGCGTCTTGGCGGCACCGGTGGGCCGGCCGCCGCGAAAATGCCTGAGGCCGGGACCAACCAGAAGAGCTGGGCCAATTCGATTCCGCCCACAATAGCGGCGATGCAAGCCGGTTTTGACACGCCGCGCGAGCAGAGGGGGCACGTTGCCGGTCAGGGGCGAAAACAGTAGAGGGCTTCGTTGGTGCGCAGGAAGATACGGCCGCCGGAGAGTGCGGGCGTGGCGTGAATCTCTTCGCCGAGGTCGTTGGTTCGGATCACGTCCCATTCCTTGCCCGCTTTGATGACGCTCACTTCGCCCTTTTCGCTGGCGGCGTAGATGAAGCCGGCGGGGTCGGCCACCAGGGAGGCGTAGTAGTTACCGGCGGCGCCGGGCAGGCGGGCGGTCTTGGCGACTTGGCCGGTGGCGGCGTCCATGGCCGTAAAGATGGCGCCGTTCTTGACAAAGTAGACGACTCCATTCAAGATGAGCGGCGAGGGTACGACACCCATGAAGCTGCGCTCGTAGCGCCAAAGTTCGCGAGGCTGCTTACCGCCCGTGAGATCGAGGGCGACCAGGCTGGATGGCTTGGTGACACGGCGCATGGACGCCTCCCATTCATCCTTTGTGATGAAGCCATCGCGGTCTCCTAACTGGGTTCCGGTTCGGATGAGGAGCGTGTTGTCCTGGAACTCGTCGGAACCGATCTTGCCGTCGTTATTCTTGTCGAACCGGGCGAGAGTGGTGTGCCAGGGGCGTGGTTCCTCGAGCCCGTAACCGAAAATGTACAAGCGGCTGGCATCCACGGCAGGAGTCGCGACCAAGGCCGGTGCAAGGCCTTGCTGTTGCCACGCCAACTGACCGGTACGAGGATGGTAGCCCGACATCTGGCCGGTACCAGCGGCCACAATTTGGCCTTCGACAACGACTGGGGTGCCCCAGCCTGCTGTTTCCTGGCGCGCCGTTTTCCAGCGGGTTTCACCGTTAGCGAGGTCGAAGGCGGCGATGTAGCCGTCGTAGCTTTGGTTGGACACGAGGATGAGATGGCCGCCGGCGATGATGGGCGACGAGGACGCGCCCTCTGGATCGGCAAAGGGACCGAGAGGCGTCTTCCAGCGGAGATGGCCGCGCGAGTCATAGGAGACGAGCCCAAAATCGCGGAAGAAGACATAGACGTTGTCGCCATCGGTGACAGGGCTGGCGGAAGCGGGCTCGTTTAGGGCGTGGACCTTGTCGTGACGGGCGCGGTCGATGCTGCGCTCCCAGAGGAGCTTTCCGGATGGGCGGTCGAAGCAGAGGGTGAAGAGCTTACCGTTGTCGTGCGCCGTCAGGAAGATGTGGCGCTCGGTCAGCACTGGTGACGATTTGCCGGGGCGAACCGGGGCTCGCCAGAGCATGTTCTTCTTGGGCCCAAACTCGACGGGATAGCCAGAGGAGGCGGCCACTCCCGTGGAATTCGGACCCCGGAATTGGGACCAGGGCTCGGCGGCGTAGGCAAGGATGGCCGTCGGGACCAATGAGAAGAGGAATCGGCCCAGTCGCATCGTGGGCCTATTGTATTACGACTGCTTACTCGATTTGTTCAA
>JAEUQD010000759.1 GCA_016789925.1 Bryobacterales bacterium
TTGCGCCGCCTCGACAAGGTATGCCGTGCCCTTCCGATTCCCTTCCTCCGTACCTTGGCTCACGTGGTACATGCCCCTGAGGTAGGCCTCATACGCGGCGGGATTCACCTGGCGTTTCCCCGCGAGGCGTGTTTCCTCCGCCGCAGTCAACCTGACCCGGACTTCGCGGGCAATCGCCCGGGCAACTTCGCCTTGAAGGGCGAGGATATCCCTCATCTCGCGCTCGTAGGTATCGGCCCACAAGTTGCGTCGGCTCGCCACGTCGGTCAACTGCGCGGTTACGCGCACACGGCCGCCATCCCGAACCACCGCGCCCTCGACGATGGTGTCCACTTTCAATTCCCGGGCAATGTCCCGCAGCGGCTTCGAAGTGCCTTTGTACTGGGCCATCGACCGGTGAGAGATCACTTTCAGTGCGCCGATCTTGGAGAGGTCGGCGATCAGGGTTGCTGTCATCGCGTCGGCGAAATAGTGCTGCTCGGATTCGCCAGAGAGGTCCGCCAGGGGTAACACGGCCACTGAGCGGATTCGCTGGCCGGGCGGCGCCGGCCGGCGCCAGATCTGTCCCAGGGTGGCAATCAAGACCGCCATGGCCAGGATTCCCGCGATGCCGGCCCAGCGAATGGCCGGCGAGCGCCAAGGGCTTTGTCCCGCCCGTTCCAGGGCGGCCTTGAACTCCGCGGCGCTTTGGTAGCGGCGCTCCCGGTCCTTTGCCAAGCTTTTCAGGAGGACCGGTTCCAACCGCCGCGGCACGGCCTGGTTCCCCGCGCGCGGAGGCGCCGGGGCCTGGCTGAGAATCGCTTCCAACGTGGCCTGGGCCGTCTCCTTTCGAAAAGGCTGGCGGCCTGTGGCCGCCTCGTAAAGAGTTACGCCGAGCGAGAAGAGGTCACTGCGCGAGTCCACCTCCTCGCCGCGCGCCTGCTCCGGAGACATGTAGGCGATCGTCCCCACGGCACGGCCGCGCCCGGCGCCCGTAGTCGCCCAAGCCGAACCCGGCATGCTTCCGGCGTCCGCAGGCGACCCCGGCGCCGGTTCCGCAAGCAACTTGGCGATTCCGAAATCCAGCACTTTGGCCCGCCCGTGAGGAGTGAGGAAGATATTGCCCGGCTTGATATCGCGGTGCACGATGCCTCGGACGTGCGCGGCTTCGAGCGCTTCGCTGACTGCAACGCCCAGTTCGACGACCTCGGGCAGCGACAGCGGGCCCCGTTCGAGGCGTTGCTTCAGCGACTCACCCTTGAGCAGTTCCATCACCAGGTAGGGTTGCCCCTCGTGTTCGCCGACGTCGTACAGGGTACAGATGTTGGGATGGTTCAACGCCGATTCCGAGCGGGCCTCCCGTTGGAAGCGCTCCAAAGCCTCCGGATTGTTGGAGAGGCGGGCCGGCAGGAACTTCAGTGCGACTTGGCGCCCGAGACGGGTGTCGATTGCGCGGTAGACCTCGCCCATGCCGCCGGCGCCGAGGAAACCAGTGATTCGGTACGGCCCGATCTGCGCTCCCTCGTTGAAGCTTGGGAGTTCGGCTTCCGGCCGCACGCCGCCGAATAACAGTTCCAGAGCCGGCACCTCGAGGAAGGACGAGTCGGCCATGGCGAGCAAGGACTCCACTTCCTGGCGCAGCGACTCATTCCCGGCGCAGGCCTTGTCGAGGAACCGGGCGCGTGCAACCGGTTCGATGTCGAGCGCGGAGTCAACCAGCGCCGCGATTTGCTGCCATCGTTCCGAACCCATGTGATCTCTCCCCAGTCAACTGCTGTGCCAGCCACGGCTTCGCCACTCGCCAGTTCCGCTTCACGGTTTCCGTCGACACACTCAAGACCTCGGCGGTACCACCAGCCTCAAGCCGATGCGATGCGATTGCGGGCGGCAGTTTCACTTCAACCCCACTTTCTTCAGGATGGCGACGAAACGGGGGTGTGAGCGGATCGCGTCGTATCGCGGGTCGTTCGCCGCGAAAGCGAGCAGGTAGGCGCGCTCGGCCACCGCTGTCTCGAGCCAGCCCAGGGCAACGTCGTGCTCGCCAAGACCAAGGGGAATCCACGCCATGACCGCCGGGGATAGATAGCGGGATTTTGCCTCTCTCAGCAGCCGGTCCTGGAACCTGCTCGCCTCAGCACGCTTTCCGGCAAGAGCGTAGCTGTGCCCAATATCGGCGAGGAAAGCAGTGTCTTTCGCCAGCGTCAAAGCCTTTTCGAATGCCTGAACAGCCTCAGAGTGCATGCCCTTTCGCTCATACGACCTGCCCAGGTCGCGATAGACCAGGAAATAGCCTGGGTCCAGCCCAATGGCTTTCTGGTAGTACTCGATGGCTCGATCATACTCGTGGCGATAGTAATAAATCCTTCCCAGGCAGTTATTCGGGTAGACCGGGAGCGGGTCCAGCCTGATGGTCAGATTCATGCGCTCGATGGCTTCGCCGAACCGCCCTGTGCTATGGAGCAGATGCCCGAGCCAGTGGTGCGCGTCAGCGTAGTTGGGGTCCAACTCGATCGCGTGCAGCAACCCCCGTTCCGCTTCGGCCCAATTCCACTCGTAGTAAGCGCGGATTGCTGCCAGCGAGACCTGGCCTTCGGGTCGAGTGTCGTTAAGTTGGACGGCCTTGAGCGCGGCGGCTCTCGACTGCGGACCGGTGTCCACCGCCGACGCGTAGCCAAAGACCGCCCTGGCCCAGTAAGCATCGGCCAGACCAGCGTGGGCCTGAGAGTAGAGCGGCTCCTCGCGAATCGCATCGAGGAAGTGCTGGATAGACTTAAGCAGACTTTCGTCAGTTTGGACGTTCCAGGAGTAACGGCCGCGCAGGTAATGCTCATAGGCGGCGAGGCTGACGCGCCGCGTGCCTCCCGCACCGCTTCTTTCGTCCAGCAGATAACCACTCCCGAGCACTTCCGCCTCAGGGCCTTGCAGCCTGCCCCGAAGCCTGCCCGCCACAGAGCTTGCGATGTCCTCCTGTATGGCGAAAACCTCGGTGGCTGGGCGGTCATACGAGCGCTGCCAGATCTGCCGGCCGTCCTGCACGCGCTTGAGAATGGCGGCGACCTTCAGCCTGCCGGATTCCCTGCGCACGCTGCCTTCGAGAACCGCTCCGACGTTCAGTCGCTCTCCGATCATGCGCAGGTTCCTCGGCTGGGACGCGAATTGGAAACCGGCGGCGGCCGGAGCCACTCGCAACCCCGGCACCTTCGCCAGCATATTGGCCAGTTCGACCGTTACTCCCGTGCTGAAGTATCCGCTTTCCGGTCCGGAGTCCAGGTTGTTGAAAGGAAGAACCGCCACACTCTTCGGCGCCGATCTTACGGCCACTCTTTGACTGACGATCCAAGCAACAGCGCACACGGCGACGACGGCAGAGAGAGCCGCCGCGACCATCCAGAGCCGGGCGACTCTCCGCGCCGGCTCGGCGCTGCGCCGGATTTGCTCCAGATCAGCCGCCAGATCGGAGGCCCGCCCGTAGCGCGCGGCAGGATCCTTTTCAAGCGCCTTGGCTATCGTTCTCTCCAATTGCACCGGCACCGCAGGGTTCAAGCTGCGCGGCGGCGCTGGGGCTTGGCTGAGAACTGCTTCCAAGGTGGCCTGGGGCGTCTCCTTTCGAAACGGCTGGCGGCCTGTGGCCGCCTCGTAGAGAGTTACGCCGAGCGAGAAGAGGTCACTGCGCGGGTCGACCTCCTCTCCGCGCGCCTGCTCCGGAGACATGTAGGCGATCGTCCCCACCGCACGGCCCCGCTCGGTGCCCGTAGTCTCCCAGGCCGGAACCGGCACGCTTCCGGCGTCCGCAGGCGACCCCGGCGCCGGTTCCGCGAGTAGCTTGGCGATCCCGAAATCCAGCACTTTGGCCCGCCCGTGAGGAGTGAGGAAGATATTGCCCGGCTTGATATCCCGGTGCACGATACCTCGGACGT
>JAEUQD010000260.1 GCA_016789925.1 Bryobacterales bacterium
TGTCGCCCGCACCGGTCTGCCCGTACTGTTGTCGACTGGCATGTCACCCGTCAGCGAAATCGACGCCGCCGTTGAGAGACTGACACCTTTCGGTGTCGACCTTACTGTGCTGCAATGCACCTCAGCATATCCGTGCCCACCGGAACGTATGGGTCTGAACTTGCTGAACTTTTTCCGTGACCGGTATGGATGCGAGGTTGGCCTGTCGGACCATTCAGGGCGAATCTACGCGGGACTAGCTGCCGTCACGCTCGGCGCCAAGGTGCTGGAAGTGCACGTGACGCTGTCTCGCGAGTGCTTCGGTCCAGATGTGAGCGCCTCGCTCACCACCTGCGAGTTACGTCAGTTGGTCGAGGGTGTGCGTTTCATCGAGGAAATACTGCGGCATCCGGCCGACAAGGATCAGGCCGCCCGGGAAGCAACTCCCCTCCGCCAGATCTTCACGAAGAGTATTGTCGCCAGCCACGATCTCACTGCCGGCGCCGTGCTCGGCGTCGACGACCTCGAGGTTAAGAAGCCCGGCATCGGAATACCGGCAAACCGTCTGCCTGACTTGATTGGACGGCGGCTACGGAGGGCTGTGTCGAGAGACGAAATCCTGGACGAGGAGAGAGACTTGGCGCCGGCCCGATGACGGAAGTAGTCAGTCTCGATGTTGGCGCCGAGGCAAGCCTGCGCAAGACAATCACCACGCAGGATATCGCAGCGTTCGCACAGTTGTCGGGCGACTCTAATCCGCTCCACACAGATGCCGCCTATTGTGCCCGGACATCGTTCCAAAAGCCGGTAGCCCACGGAATGCTGTTGGGAGCCTACGTATCGACGCTGGTGGGCACGCGCCTCCCAGGGCCCGGCGCCCTATGGGCCCAGCAGTCCTTTCGATGGCGCGCGCCCGTCTTTTCCGGCGACGAAATTGAGTTCGTAATTCGCGTCACCCACAAGTCCGTATCTACTGGTGCGGTAACGGTGGCCGTGAGCGCAACCAATCAGAACGGGCAGACCGTCATGGAGGGCGAAGGCGTGGTGATGGTGGTAGAGGAAAGAAGGATATCGGCCGAAAAACCCCTAAGCGAGTGTGTCGCTCTGGTCACCGGCGCATCGCGCGGTCTCGGCGCCGTGATCGCTAGGGAGTTGGCCAGACACGGCTCGTGGGTGGCCGTCAACTATCTCACACATCTGGATGCGGCGGCGCGCATTTGCGACGAGATTGCCAGCGAAGGAGGACACGCGCGGGCGATTCGGATCGACGTTCGAGACGCCGTCGATATTCGTGCCGGAATCGAAGAGATCACCGAACACTTTGGACGGCCGGTAGACATCCTCGTAAACAACGCGACGATGCCGCCGGCGCCGCAGCCGTTTCTCGAGTTGTCTTGGAATGATCTGCAAAGCTTTTTCGACACACAGGTTCGCGGCGCCTTCCTGTGCTGCCAGGCTGTGATTCCGGCGATGATGCGGCAGCATGGGGGCCGCGTCGTTAATATCGGTGCAGCCCTGACTTCGGCCGCGCCGATGCCGCACTGGACGGCGTTCGCCGCGGCCAAGGCGGCGTTACTCTCCCTGACTCGTTCGCTTGCGGCGGAGTTCGGACCGAGCGGAATCAGGGTGAATCACGTATCTCCCGGCGTAGTAAACACAGAGTCGACGGCGGTGTTGCCCGAAAAACTGCGCAAGGTCCAGGCAATGAAGACTCCGTTACGCCGTCTGGCAGAACCCTCCGATGTGGCGCGCGCCGTCGTCTTTCTCTGCTCGGAGCAGGCGGAATTTATCACCGGCACCGATCTACCGGTTTGTGGCGGCATGGTGGCATAACTCATGGCTGCTTCTGACAACAGCAACGACATTCGCGCGACCGTCGACCGGATGCTCGCCGGAGGTGATGGAGCGCGGGCCCTGGCTACGTTGCGCTTGCTGTGGAACGTCCAGCCGAACGCTGCAACAGCGGCGCTGATTGAATCCTACCGGGATCGATTAGTACGCCTGCGCCGTTTCAGCGATTGCCGGCTTGCGGTACTGCGCTCGTTCACGCTGGAGCCCTTGATTCCGATCCTTCGAGCCCAAGCCTTGCTTGACGAGATCAACGTGGTTTGCGAACTGACGCCTTTGAACGCCTATGCGCAGGAGTTGCTCGATCCCACGAGCGCCGTTTATCGATTCAAGCCCACGGTGGCCATCCTGGCGGCGCAGACTCGAGATCTGATGCCGAAGCTATGGAACGAGTGCACATCGGCCTCGCCCGAGGAACTGAACTCCGAAGCAGACGCGGCGGTCTTGTTGCTACAGCAATGCGTGGAGGCGTTTCGCGCGCATAGCTCCGGCGCATTGATCCTGCACGGCCTGGAACTGCCGCCCTCGCCCAACGCTGGCGTCCTCGACTACCAACTCGTGTGCGGCCAGGCCGACCGGATCGCGGCGATTAATCGTCGGGTTCGAGATCTGGCAACTACGCATCCGGGTGTCTATTTCCTGGACTACGATAGCTTGATCGCCCGGCACGGCCGCGCGAACTGGCACGACGAATCCAAGTGGCTGAGTGTTCGCATGCCCATTCGCGGGCGATATCTGCCGCACCTCGCGGTCGAGTGGCTGAAGTTCATCCATCCGCTGGCCGGACGGAGCGCCAAAGTGCTTGTAACTGATCTCGATAACACACTTTGGGGCGGCGTTGTAGGCGAGGACGGTATCGATGGCATTCAGATCGGACCCGAATATTCTGGGGCCGGTTACTTACAGCTACAGAAGGCGATGCTTGACCTTTACCGGCGCGGAATCGTTCTCGCCATAGCCAGCAAGAACAATCACGATGACGCGATGCAGGCACTCGATGAGCATCCTGCAATGCTGCTGCGGAGCAAGTTCTTCGCAGCCATGCGAATCAACTGGAACGACAAGGCGCAGAGTCTGCGCGAAATTGCCGCCGAACTGAATCTTGGTGTCGATAGCCTGGCGTTTGTTGACGATAACCCGGCCGAGCGCGAGCGGATCCGGCAGGAACTGCCCGAGGTTGCCGTCATCGATCTTCCCGCCGATCCGCTGCAGTACGCCGAGGCTGTACGCCAGTGTGCGCTGTTTGAGCGGTTATCTCTGTCCGAGGAAGACTTGCATCGGTCTGAACTCTACGTGCAACAGAGGCACCGGTCCTCGCTCGAGCAGCAGTCGGCGTCGGTCGAGGATTTCTTGTTTGCTCTGGAACAACAAGTCACCATCGAGCCCTTGCGGGAGGCAACCGTAGCACGCGCCGCACAGCTCGCGCAGAAAACCAACCAGTTCAACCTGACTACTCGGCGCTACAACGAACTCGAACTCCGGGAGATCGCCGCGCGGCCCGACTACGAGGTACTCACGGTTCGCGTGCGCGATCGTTTCGGCGACAACGGCCTCGTAGGCCTCTGCGTGCTGCGAACCCGCGGCCGGGTTTGTGAGATTGAGTCGCTGCTGTTGAGCTGCCGTGTGATCGGCCGGACAGTCGAGCGCGCCCTGCTGGCCTACGCGGTCGATCGGTGCCGTTTGCGTGGCGCCGACATCGTGGAGGGCCGGTTCATTCCGACCAGGAAGAACAAGCCGGCCGAGAGCTTCTACTGCAGTCATGGTTTCTCGGAAAGGGTCGCCGACGATGGTCCGGGTACGTTATGGATGCTCGATCTGAAGCATGCCAGTGTGACCTCGCCGCCCTGGATCAAGCTGAGTACGCCCCCCATCGAGGTGTTCGCCAATGTTTGAAGAAATCCAGGAGATGGTCGCGCGCATCTTCGGCGTACCAGTTGAGCAAGTCCGTCCTGAATCCTCTCCCGACACGATCGACACATGGGACTCGCTTCAGCACCTGAACCTTGTCCTCGCACTCGAACAGCAATACGACATCCAGTTCACGCCGGAAGAGATCGAACAACTGCTGTCGGTCGAGATCATCATCGCGTTCGTGGAGGAGAAAGTCAGCGCCCCCGCGCAAATGGTGCACTAATGGCCACTACATTCCGTTACGCAAACTACGACGAATACGGCCGGATCAGCCAGTTTCTCCACGACTACTGGGCCAACAACCACGTCTACTGCCGCGACAAGCTGCTGTTCGACTGGACGTTCGACCGCCGTGACGAGTGGAGTGAAGGCGGCTACAGCTTTGCGCTGGCCGAGGATGAAGGCCAACTCGTCGGAATCCTCGGAGGAATTCCATTCTCCTTCAATTGCTTTGGAAGACGCTCCCACGGAGTATGGATCGCCAACTGGGTAATCAGTCCGGAACACCGCCGGGGACCGACTGCCCTCAAGCTCCTGAGCACTTTCCGCCGCCCGGACTTCCAGCCCGTGGTGGCGTTTGGCATCAACGCCGCGACTGTTCCGGTCTACAAGATTCTCCGCGGCGATGTGTTGCCCCCAGCGCCGCGCTACTTCGCCTTGTTGCCGGAAGCGACCGGGCGGATGGCGCGTGTCCTTGAACTAGCCAATCCGTCGTGGAGTCAGGAACAGGCGCTGGGCCTGGCGGAGCGTCTCGTAATTCCCCGCCCGCGGAGTGAGCGTCCCCAGACAGGCACCGCCATTCCCGAACGCTGGGACGAAACCGACTGGGCCGAGATCGCGACGCAGACGGTGGGCGCCGCTCGCGACAGCGCCTATTTGAATTGGCGCTATGTGCACCATCCCCGGTTTCAGTATCGGATCGTGACACTGCCGGAGGGCAGGCGTACCGGACTGCTGGCTTGGCGGCTCGAAACGATTCATCGGCTCGTCGACGGGCAGCTCGTTCCGGTGGACCTGATTGGACGGATGGTGGAGTTTCTTCCGGTTTCCAACGAGAATGCGCAGCGGATGCTGGATGCATTCCTCCTGGAGTTGGACGCATCCGGAGCGCTGGGCGCCGACTTCTACACGTTTCACGGCCCCACACGCACACTGTTGACCACGGGCGGGTTCGTGGACGTCCAAACGATCGCGGACGGCCAAGCCGTCCCGTCCCGGCTCCAACCGCTTGATGGAAAGAGCGGCGACATCCTGAGCGCCATGTTTCTGCCGGAGAATGTACCGCCCTGCACGCTTGCGCCAGATTGCCCCTGGTACTGGACAAAGTCAGATTCCGATCAGGACCGCCCGAACTGAATACTCTATGCTCCCTTCGCTGCTTAGCACGCCGGACTCCGCGCGACCGCAAGCGCATCTCGACGTAGTCACCTATCACTACATCCGCGACCTTCCCAACACGCCGTTTCCGCGGATCAAGGGACTGCTGACGGCGGATTTTCACCGCCAGCTCCGGGCCCTCGTCGAGGCTTACGAAATGGCGACTTTGGAAAGTGCTTTTGCCTTCCTCATCGGTGCCTATCATCCGCGCAGACACCTGTGCCTGCTGACCTTCGACGATGGCCTACGCGAGCATTACACCGATGTGACTCCGCTCCTGGCCGATCTGCATGTTCAGGGCGTATTCTTCCTCATCACATCATGCATGGACGAACGGCGGACCGCACCGGTGCATATGAACCATTTCCTGCTCGCCACGATGACTTTCGAAGACTACCGCACGCGCTTTGTCGAGCAGGTGCAAGAACTCTCTCCTGGGGCCGATGGACTCGCGCACATCGATCCCGAAGTCGCCCGGCGAACCTATCCTTGGGACGACATTGAGGTCGCCAGATTCAAACGATACTTCAACTTCGAACTGGATCCCGGCTTGCGTGACCGCGCGGTTGGCAATCTCTTCGAGACTTACGTCGGAGGCGCTTCCGAATTCGCCCAACAACTCTATCTGAACTGGACCGAAGCCCGCGAGATGCAGAACGCCGGAATGGTTCTGGGTGGTCACACACACCGGCATCGTCCGCTTTCGGCGCTCCCGGCGGCCGAACTGCGCGACGACTTGAACCGTTGCGTAACGCTCATGGAAAGTAACGTTCATCCACAGCCGTTGTGGCCCTTTTCCTATCCCTATGGCCGCCGGGATTCCTACAACGACGAATCCGTCGCCGAGTTGAGAAGAGCCGGCTATCACTGTGGGTTCAGCACCGAAGTCGGCGGCAACTATCCGGGCGCCGACGTATTCAGCGTGCGCCGCTTCGACACCAAACAAGTGCCGGGAGGCCCATTACTTCAGCACGTGACGCAGAGTTAAGCCGTGGATCGTAGACGTCCAAAGGTATGTGTCGTGTTGGTGGATCGCGCCAACTATGGCCGCTTAAAGCCGGTGATCCGTGCGATCTCACACCGGCCGGAACTTGAACTGCAAATCCTTGCCGCCGGAACGATGGTCCTGGCTCGATTCGGGCATCCTGTTGACGTTGTTGCAGCCGACGGATTTCGGATCGACGGTGAGATCTTTGTTGAGTTAGAAGGATCGACTCCGACGACCATGGCGAAATCCGTGGGCTTTGCCGTGGTGGAGTTTGCGAGTGAGTTCCAGAGGCTGAAGCCGGATGTCGTATTGCTGATCGGTGACCGCTACGAGGCCCTCGCTGCCGCCATCGCCGCAGCCTACATGAACATTTGCATCGTCCATGTACAGGGGGGTGAAGTGTCGGGTTCGATTGACGAAAGCGCCCGGCACGCCATCTCGAAGTTCGCACATTACCACTTCCCAAGTACGAAGCGTTCCGCGGAGTACTTAATCCGGATGGGCGAGACGCCCTCGACGATTCTCGGCATCGGCTGTCCCTCCAGCGACATTGCCCGGACCTTGGACACGCGCGTTACACCAGCGATGGTGAACGCAGCCGGCAGTGGCACCATGCTGGATGTGAACAAGCCATACCTGTTGGTGATTTTTCATCCGACCACCACGGAGTACGGCGGTGAACAAGCGCAGATTCAGCAACTGCTCTCGGCGCTCGACCGTCTTTCACTCCAGACGCTGCTGCTGTGGCCGAATATCGACGCAGGTGCGGACCAGATCAGCAAAGCGATCCGTATTTTCCGCGACCAGAACGCGCCGAAATGGCTGCGGATCGTAACTAACCTGATGCCTGAACACTATCTGAAGGTTCTCGCCAGTGCGGCGTGCGCGATCGGGAATTCGAGCAGCTTCGTCCGGGACGCCGGCTACTTTGGCACCCCCGTGGTATTGGTGGGCGAGCGGCAAAAAGGGCGGGAAGCTGATATTCACGTCAGCCGTGTCGCACCGGTAGCGGACGACATCTTCCGGACAAGCTTGCGGCAAATTGAGCATGGGCGCTATGCACCCAGCAGCCTTTACGGCGACGGGATGGTTTCCGAGCGGCTGGCCGAAAGCCTGACGCGGCTGAGACCGTACACGCAGAAGCGCCTTCACTACATCTTTGAGGAGACAGTAGCAGGACCAACTAACGGCCATGCGAACCTTGGGCATCATCCCGGCGAGAGGCGGATCGAAGGGGATTCCGAACAAGAATCTGGCGCTGCTCGCGAACAGACCGTTATTGGCATACACGGTTGAAGCGGCACTGGCATCCCGCCGCCTGAATCGGACGGTACTGTCCACCGATTCGATCGAGATTGCCCGGGCGGGAGCGCAAATGGGTGTTGACGTGCCGTTTCTTCGGCCGCCCGAACTGGCGCTGGACTCCACGCCAACCATTCCTGTCTTGCAGGATGTAGTGAAGCGCCTGGAAGCACGCCAAGAATTCTACGACGCGATATTCACGTTGCAGCCGACGAATCCTTTACGTACGGTCGACGATATCGACGGGGCGATCGAACTCCTGGAGCGCACGGGAGCGGATTCAGTGATCGGGTTCGTCGACGTCGGGGAGCGTCATCCCGCACGGATGAAACGGATCGACGATTGCGGTCGGACTCACGATCCGCCCTTCGCCGAGGTGTTCGAGGGCCAACAGCGCCAGGCGCTGGAGAAGCTGTATCTGCGCGAAGGGTCAGTGTATCTGACGCGCCGGGATGTATTGATGAACGAGAACTCACTGAAGGGCCGCGACTGCCGGGCGTGGATCATAGCACCGGAGCGGGCGTGCAATATCGATACGCCCTTCGACCTTTTTCTGGCCGAGCAAATGCTGAAGTGGCGTTGCATCGGAAATGGCTGTAGTGCACGGCCAGTTCTTTCCGCAATCGGTTGACCTGCATGAGAAATCGATGGATCGCTAACGGCGAAGATCCGCGGTTCTTCGCCGGGAAGCATTGCCTGGATGCCGGCTGCAGCGGCGGACGGTTCCTGGTCTCTATGGAACGGCTCGGCGCCTCCTCCGTCGCTGGGGTCGCCATGAGCGAGAGGGACGTCCAGGACGCGCGCCGGCGCCAGGCAATGCTTCAACTTCCGCAACGAACGGTTTCTGCCCGATGAGAAATGCTCGCATACTGATCGCGGAATCGGCGGGATTTTCGCCGCGCGCCCTACATACGTTGCGCGCTGCCGGAGTCGCCGTGACGGAGGCCGATCTGACGAGGTCCGATCTCATGCGTGCCATCGGTTCTGCCGACGTCGTCTGGGTCCGGCTGCGTACGCGCGTTGATGCCGCTCTCCTCTCCAAGGCGCCGCGCCTGCGGTTTCTTGTAACGGCCACTACCGGCCTCGACCACATCGCGCTTGACGAGACGGAACGTCGCGGGATCCGCGTGCTCTCCCTTCGCGGCCACACCAACTTCCTCCGCGGGATTCACGCAACCGCCGAGCACACGCTGGCGCTTACTCTGGCCCTGCTGCGAAAACTGCCTTGCGCCGTTTTCCACACGACCGGAGGAGGTTGGAATCGGGACTTGTTCCGAGGCCATGAGATCTTCGGACGCACCGTCGGAATTGTCGGTTGGGGCCGCATCGGACGCATGGTGCACACCCTGTTCGAGGCCTTTGGAGCTAGGGTCCTTGTGTGCGACCCCTATGCCACCGACGTTGCCGCACCGCGGGTGGAGTTGCATGAGTTGCTCAGCCGCTCCGAGATTGTCACGCTCCATGTGAACCTGTGCGAGGGAACGCGGCGAATGATCGGGCCGGCTGAGTTCTCTTCCACACGCCCGGGTGCGTGGCTGATCAATACTTCGCGAGGGGACATTGTGGATGAAGACGCCCTACTCACTTCTCTGTGTTCCGGCCGCCTGGCAGGTGCCGCGCTGGACGTCCTGTGCGAAGAGGATGCACAGGGCATGGAGTCGAGCGCGTTGGTTCAATATGCGCGTGTCCATAACAACCTGATTCTCACGCCGCATATCGGCGGCTGCACCTTCGAGTCAATGGCGGCGACCGAAGAGTTCTTGGCCGAACGGCTTGTCGCCGCCCTTCGGGAGCAGTTATGTGCGGCATAACGGGCGTTTTCGGGAGTGCGTGTTCGGTGGATCGTGTGCTCGCCATGGTCTCCAGCCAGCGGCATCGCGGGCCCGACTCTACCGGAGTGCACGTCGATTTCTCGCAAGGCGTCGGCCTCGGCCACAATCGTCTAAGCATCATTGACCTTTCATCCGCCGGGCGGCAGCCCATGACGGATCCCGCCGAGACCATGCACATCGCCTTCAACGGTGAAATCTACAATTACCGCGAGCTTCGCGACGAACTGTCCGACTATCCGTATCACAGCCGGACGGATACGGAAGTCGCTCTTGCTGCCTATCAGCGCTGGGGCCCGGACTGCGTGCGGCGCTTCACCGGGATGTTTGCGTTCCTCATCTGGGACAGCCGCGCGCACACGCTCTTTGCCGCACGCGACCGCTTCGGCGTGAAGCCCCTTTACTACCACCATAGTTCCGACGGTTCTCTCTATCTCGCCAGTGAGATCAAAGCGATTCATGCGGTCGGCGTTAAGGCGGAGCGTGACACCACAGCGTGGGCAACCTATCTCACGCATGGCTTGCATGACCATTCAAGCCGCACGTTCTGGAACGGGGTGTGCTCCCTGCTCCCAGGGCACGCCCTCACGTGGCGTGACGGCGTATTAAAGACCTACCAATGGTACGACCTCGCATCGACGGCCGGACCAGACTTCGATCCGCGCAATGACGATGAAATCATCGAAGACTACCGTAAACTGCTTCGCCAGGCAGTAAAGCTCCGATTCCGTTCTGACGTGCCGGTGGGCATTGCGGTGAGCGGGGGACTGGACTCGGCTACGCTGATCGGGATTATTCGCGAGATCCAGGAACAGGAATCGAACATCAAGGCGTTCACTTACATCACCGGCGATCCGCGTTACGACGAGCTCCCATGGACGCTCGACACCTTGACCCGCACACGTCATCCTCTCGTGATCACGGAGCTTCGCGCTTCCGAAGTTCCCGATTTGGCTGCCGATGTCATGCGTTTCGAGGACGAGCCTTTCGGTGGTGTCCCCACGCTTGCCTACGCCAAGCTATTCGAGACGGCGAGAAGAGAGGGCGTCACCGTTGTCCTTGACGGGCAAGGGATGGACGAACAGTGGGGCGGGTATGACTACTATGCGTCAAGCTGCGGGGCTGGGATTGTCCAGGCCACCAGCGATCGGCCCGTTCGAGCGGATTGCCTCGTGCCGGAGTTCCGTCGTCATGCCGAACCGCTGGACGCGGTGGCGCCATTCGCCGACAGGCTTCGGAATCTGCAGTACCGGGACGCGTGTTATACCAAGATTCCGCGGGCTCTACGGTTCAATGATCGAGTGTCGATGCGATCGTCTGTAGAGCTCCGGGAACCGTTTCTGGACCACCACCTGGTGGAGTTCGCCTTCCGGCAGCGTCCGGAGTTCAAGATCGAGAGCGGAACCAACAAGGTGCTTCTCCGGCGCATCGCGAGCGCCTTGCTGCCACATCGCGTCGCGGAAGCGCCGAAGCGCCCCGTGCAGACTCCGCAGCGCGAATGGTTGCGGTCTGAATTGCGGGATTGGGCGAACGATCTGATCGAGACGGCCCTGGCAGCATACGCCGATACGTGGCTCAACCCCCTTGCCGTCCGAACGTTCTGGGGAGCGTATTGCAAGGGGGCGTTCGATAACAGTTATTTCGTTTGGCAGTGGCTTAGTTTGGGACTCGCTGTGCAAGCAAGCCACGAGCCGGCAACTACGAGAATCGATGAGCGACATTGCACTCACTGTTGAGGGCCTTTCCAAGCGGTATCGAATCGGCGAACGGACCCAGGCATACCAGACGCTGCGGGACTCGTTGACGGGCCTGCTGCTGACGCCCTACCGCCGGATTCGGACGCGGCTTCAGACCGCGGATGAGAATTCCGCAGGCGACAACTTGATCTGGGCTCTCAAGAACGTCTCGTTTGAGGTGAGGCGGGGCGAGGTGATCGGCATCATTGGCCGGAACGGAGCCGGCAAGAGCACGTTGCTGAAGGTCCTTTCCCGCGTAACGGAGCCGACCACCGGGTATGCGGAGTTGTGCGGACGCGTGGGATCTCTGCTCGAAGTCGGGACTGGCTTTCACCCTGAATTGACCGGACGAGAGAACGTCTACTTGAACGGTGCGATCCTCGGGATGAGGCGGCAGGAAATCCACAAGAAGTTCGAAGAAATTGTCGCCTTCGCCGGTATCGATCGATTCATTGACACACAGGTGAAGTTTTATTCCAGCGGCATGTATCTACGGCTCGCTTTCGGAGTCGCCGCGCACTTCGAGCCGGAGATCCTGGTGGTGGACGAAGTGCTCGCGGTAGGCGATCTCGATTTCCAGAAGAAGTGCCTCGGGCGCATGTCGGAGGTTGCACGCGAGGGACGCACGGTTCTCTTCGTCAGCCACAACCTGACAGCGATTTCCAGCCTCACGGAACGGTGCCTGCTGCTGAGCGATGGTCAGGTCGCCAAGTATGGCGAAACCGAGGGGACCATCGCGGCCTATCACGCCTCGCTCGTCAATGCCCAGGTGAACCTCGCCGACCGCACGGACAGGACAGGGTCAGGCCAGATCCGGTTCACGGCCCTCGAAATCCTGAATGGCGACACGGGCGAGGCCGCTTGCTCAATTTGCTCGGGGCAGGGCGTGCGGATCCGGTTGTACTGGGAATGCGCCGCTCCTGTGAACTCCGCCGACGCGGCAATGGATATTCGCGTGAACAGTTCGCTAGGCGTCCCGATTGCCAGCTTCTCCAGCCGATTTGAGCCCTGGGAACACGCCCCGCTCCCCAAGCGGGGCGCTTCGGAATGCATAATCCCATCCTTTGCGCTCGCACCGGACGATTACACGCTCGACATCTGGGCCGGCATTCGAAATCGCCAGGCAGATTACCTCGGCAGCGCGGCGCTGTTGCCCGTGCGCATGAGCGACTACTTCGGAACCGGCCAGATGCCACAGTTCCGAAAACATGGAGCAGCCTTACTCCGTCATTCTTGGACGCTGTTCCCGAATACTCCGGCCGCCGGGCACTAGTCTTATTGCAGGTGCACTCGTATGACCATCACGGTGCTTATCCCGACTTATTGCCGCTATCCGTTTCTTAGGGATCTTCTGGGAGACCTGGCGGCGCAGACACGCCCTCCTGACGAGGTACTCATCGTCGATCAGACGCCGGAAGGAGAGCGCGACGAGTGCCTCTATCGGGAGTTCGGCGGGAAGTTGCCGTTGAAGGTGCTGTACTTGACGGTGGCGCGTGGACTCTGCTTGGCGCGAAACCTGGGCATCCTTCACGCCACAAGTGACAGCATTCTCTTTCTCGATGACGATCTCCGGTTTGAAGAAGAACTGCTTTCCCAATATGAGCGAGTCGCGGCCGGCGGTTTCGAAGTCGTCCATGGCGGGGTCCGGTTTCGCGACCATGCCCTGTGGAAAGCCAGACCAGCCATTGATGATCCCGTCTATCAGATAATCGCGTCACCGAATACGGATCAGGTGGCTGGAACCATCGGCATTGCAGCCGGCAACTCGCTGGTCAACCGCGGCTTGCTGACGCAGCTCGGCGGCTTTGACCGTCAGTTTGACACGGGTTTCGAGGATTGGGACTTCGGTATGCGCGTCTTTTACTCCAGCGCCCGCACAATTTATCACCCAGGCCCGTCGGTCAGACACCTGAAAGCACCGACGGGAGGACGCCGCGATTACTTCATGACCGGGTGGGGGCGGTTGCTCGGGTCATGGCGGGAGTTCACACCCAGTTCGCGTGCATCCCTGTTCTATTTCTATGGGAAGCACTTTACGCGGAGGGGAGCTCGACGCCTCTGCCTGTGGAGACTCCTGGAAGTCTTTGAGTTGAAGTACCGGCTGTTCCGCTATCCATGGGGTGTGCCCATCGCCGTGTTCTGGTGGCTCGCCTCGGTCTTGCGCGCCAGACGCATGTTGCGTGCTGGACCCTTGACGATTGGGCGCTACGAACAACCGCCTTATACGACTTGGACAAGTCCCGCCTGGCAGGAAAGCCGCACGCTGGAAGGAATGGGGGCTACGCTGCTTGCGCCCAAATAATCCACCCAGACTGCTCATCCCGGTCACATCCGCCTGGTGCGTGAGAAATCTTGTCCTTTCGGGCCTAGCCGAACGGCTTGCTGAATCGGCGGAGGTGGTGTTTGGCACACCAGAGGACCGTCCGCTAACAGAGCAGCTAGCCGGCTGGGAGACGCTCACGCTGCCCACGGTGAGTCAATCCAGCAACGCCTACGAGTCCCGTCGCCGCCGCCTCGGTCGTGCGCACTTCTGGGTCACCAGCACGATGGTCGCGGACTCGCTCACAAAACTGTATCAACACAGAGCGTCCTGGAAGAAGCGCCTCTATATTCTCGCCAACTACGGACTCCGTGGGCGCTTGGAGGCCAGACCTCACTGGTACTCGCGTCTCGTCCGATTGGAACGCGAGCTTTGGTGGAAATTGAATGAGCTTTCGGAGGAAACGGCGCACCGCCTCCTGTCTGGCTTCGATGCGGTCGTTTTTCCTATGCCGCATAGCCCTCGCGAGTGGTGGACGGCTCGCTGGGCGCAGCGCTTCGGACTCAAGACGATTGCGATGATTCACTCCTTCGATAACCCGACGACAACCTTTCGGCATCCCATTCACTACGACGAGTACCTGGTGTGGAATACGCGGATGGCCGGTGAGTTGACACGTATCTACCCAGAAATCGACCCGTCCTCCATTCATGTCACCGGCACGCCCCACTTCTATTTCCATTACTGTCCCTCGTTTGCAGGTAGCCGGTCGGAACTGGCTGCAATGTACAACCTGAATCCCAGACGGCCGATCCTCCTCTACGCCGGCGGCCCAATCTCATTGGTTCCGCACGAAGCTACGCTAGTCCGCCGCTTGTATGACGACCTTCTCAACTGGCCCATCGATGCCCGGCCACAGATCATCGTCCGCCCTCATCCGATCGAACCGCACTTTCAACACTGGGAAGAACTGCGCGCCAGTTGCGCCGATGTCCGATGGAGTATTCCGTGGCAACCGGCACACCGCGACCGAGAATGGGTGATTCCGTCAGCAGCCAATATGCGCGAATTCTGCATGCTAGTCCGCAATGCGGACTTAGTAGTCAACTGCTGCTCAACGATGTCGATTGACGCAGCCATCTGCGATACCCCGGTAATCTGCCTTGACTATGTGCTACCTCCATTTGAAGACTTCGCGTCGCACGTGCATCGTTACTATCAGTGGGATCACTACAAGCCGTTGATTGCAACTGGCGGCATCCGTCTCGCCGCAAGCCCGGAAGAACTGCTGTCATTCGTGCGTCAGTATCTGGCAGACCCGAGTCTCGACCGCGAGCACAGGGCGCACCTTGTCAGCCAAACGTGCGGCCCTTGTCCGGACGATCCCATTCCGGCCATCGCGTCGACAATCACCAGGCTCATCGGGGCCGAACACAGAGTATCGCAACCTACGCACTGAACTGAACCAACTTACCTGGGCAGACAAAGCAGAGTCCCCATATGCAGGATACGAAGTTAAACATCTCGACAAACAGGGAGCACTACGATCACAATTACGCCCAGGTGAACGCGGAAGCCCTGGTCGCACAAATTCGTGACCTGAAGAGATTCTTCGACGACGCTACCAAGACCAGTACCTCCTGGCACGGCTTCTATCATGGTGGCTTTGCAGAGCGGCTCGGAAGGAAGCGAGTACTCGAGCTGGGTTGTGGGGACGGTCTGAACGCTCTGATCATGGCGTCCTTCGGCGCGGAAGTCGTTGCCGTCGACATTTCACATGAGAGCGGCCGGATTTTGAGGGAAGCATCCTGCGAGCTTCAAATCGAGGGCCTATGCGTCATCGTGGGCGATTTCGCGACGATTCCTTTCGAGCCGCATTCCTTCGATTTCGTCGTCGGTAAGGCGTTCCTCCATCACCTCACCCATGACCTGGAAGACAATTACGTCGCAAAGGCTGCGTGTCTGCTGAAGCCGTGTGGCGAAGCTCGCTTTTTTGAGCCCGCCGTAAACAGCCGCCTTCTTGACGCCCTGCGCTGGATGATTCCTGTGCCTGGCCGCCCCTCGATTCTCATGAAGAGGCGGTTTCGCAAGTGGAAGGAACTCGATCCCCACCCTGAGCGCGATAACAGCTCCGATCACTTCCGGCGGCTGGGAACCAAATACTTTGACTCTGTGGATATCGTTCCTGTCGGTTCTCTGGAGCGCCTCTGCCGCTTGATGCCGCAAGGCAGCTTCAATCGAGGGTTCAGACGCTGGGCGCATCGAGCCGAGTTGTGGTTGCCCATGTATCTCAGGATGAAGGCGGCAAGGTCTCAGCTCATTGTCTTTCGGCGACCCAGGCACAGTGCTGAATCATCAGCTAGTGTTCATTGACACGTACGTTGCGTTACGCACTCCTGTGTTACCTGATTGCCGCGAGGGTGGCTATCCTTTGCGAAATAATCATGCCTTGCCTTTCGACGGGCGGTTGCTTGTGCTGACGACACCCAATATGGTCTCAGGGCATTTTCGGCCTCTCGGCTGCTGGTGGATAGGAATGCTGGCTTCACTGGCTTCACATGCCCGTATCTTCCTGCTCTCGTGACGATCCATTACCTAAATTACCTAACTTTTTGAACGCATTTGCCTGACAAGCATCCAAACGTCGAGCTACCACACGCTGATGTACAAGGCAGTCTAATACCGTAAGCAGCCTACACGCGGTGATCTTACAGGGACGCCGTTGTGCGCGCATCAGGCAGTCTCATTAACCGTGGACCCCAGTTGTACGCTCCACTAGGAGGTGAATCCTACGCGGAATGGCGTGGCGAGCAGTTCCGTTGACCGCGCCGACCAGGGAAGACTGACTGGGCTAGCGTGTTGGTGCGGTCAGAGCACTTGGGTGACGCTGTTTCGGACTCGCCGTTTTGGCGTCCTGCGCTGCTCCGGCTGCTCCACTCACCGGATCGATCCACCCCCACTGTGCGCCGAGAGCGAAAGTGAACGCTTTTACACTGACTATTATGAGACGGTTGGGGCTGATTCAATCGCCCTATCTGACCCTACGCGATCAAGATCCGGAGCCTTGTGGAAGGTGGCCGAACAGGTTCCACTCTTGAATCAGGTTCGGAACACTGCAATTGATATCGGATCGGGTGAAGGCCATCTGTGTGCGGAACTCGCTGGGCGAGGGTGGTCTTCCGTCGCCGGCTTTGACATATCCAGGTCTCGAGTGTCAAGAGCACGGCGACTATATCCTCATTTGCAATTTTATGATGTACCGCTGAGTGCCTCGGGGATTGCCACGGGTTCCGTTGATTTAGTGGTGATGGAGGCGGTTATCGAGCATTTGCCGGCTCCGCTGGCCTTCCTTTGCGAAATCATGCCTTACCTTGCGCCGGGCGGTGTGCTTCTGCTGACGACACCCAACATGGATTCAGGGCATTTTCGGCTCCTCGGTCGCCGCTGGACGGGAATGCTGGCTCCGCATGCACATATCTTCCTGTTCTCGCCACGATCGATTACTCTACTTTTCAAACGCACGGGCCTGACGAACGTCCAAACCGGAAGCTACCACACGCCTATGTATACGCCGACGCAATACCTCAAGCGCCTTGCGCATGGCGATGTTACCGGGACCCTGTGGCGCGCGCATCAGGAAGTGGGCGGGATCTACGGCCGTCTAATTAATCGAGGACCCATGTTGTACGCCGTAGGACAAAAGCCACTCTAAGTGTCATTGGCTTTCATTGGCTCGACGACCTGCCATGAACCGCCAGATCATCTATATCTGCGCTGAATACGCAGGTGTCGCCCCACGAAGCGGTGGCATCGGCCACGCCATGCGGGGTGAGGCTGAGTGGTTCGCTGCGGCAGGCGCAGATGTTACTGTGCTCTGCCCGTGTGTCGAATACTCTCGGGAGCGCGTCGTTTCGCAAAACGGCGTTTCAATTTGCATTCTGCCACTGGGTGGCGTGGCGCGGGCGCGCGCAATTCTGGAACGGATTCAGACCGTGCGGCGGGTCCGATCGTTGCTGACCGATCGACAGCCGGCACTCGTGATTGCACCGGAATACTCCGGTCCCGTTCCTTACAAAGGCTTCTCCCAGCCTTTAATTGTCCAGATCCATGGGTCGGCTACGCTCCTTGCCGCCGGTTGCGGCCACCCGGCACGAGGGGTGATCCGGAACCTTGAGTGTCGGACGGCCGCGCAGGCTGACCACATTCAGGCCGTGTCGCGATACGCCGCAACCGAGACTGCCCGAGTGTTTGGGCTTGTCTTTCGGTCCGTTTCCGTTGTGCCCAACACCGTGGATACTGTCACCTTCCAACCTGCCCGCGCTTGCGTCGATCGGAGCCGTCTCTTATATGTAACGGCGCGGCTGAGCGAAGTAAAGGGATTGTATGTGCTGGCGGAAGTTGCGGATCGGACACTTACGGCGCACGAGCGGGCGACTTTGACCGTGATCGGGCGGGACGACTCGAAAGGCTCGATGCGTGCAGCGTTCATTGCCAGAGTCGCGCCGGCACTTCGATCCAGAATTTCATTCATCGACAGTTGTAGCCGCTCTGAACTTGCGGTGCACATGGCTGGATGTGCGTTCGTTATCGTCCCCTCGCTGGTCGAGACGTTCTCGATGGTTTGCATCGAGGCGATGGCCTCCGGGCGTCCGGTCGTCGCTTCAGACCGCGGTGGGATACCAGAAGTAGTGGAGAGCGGCGTAAGTGGAATTCTGGCCGATCCGGCCGCTCCGCAGACATTCGTCACCGCTGTCGGAGAACTGCTGAGGAACCCGGCTTTGGCCGATCGAATGGGCGAACAGGGCCGGCGATTCGCGGAGACTCGCTATCGCCCCGACGTTGTTTATCGCCAGACGGCCGCCATCCACGACGCGCTTCTGGAGCGGCTTGGGCGTCGGGCGCCCAATGCCTTTGCTGGGAGACTGCTATGACCGCGCGAATGAATCCTGCTGCCGTGACGGCTAGCCCCGGACTCTTCCGCCTGTCTGGCTGGCGCAGGGCGCGCATTACTGGGCAACCGCTGGATGATTGCTCGCTGATCGTGCCGACCCTGCGCCGTCACGAGGACATCCTCGCATTGTTAACTCACCTGACAAAGGAACCGGAGCCGCCGGGCGAATTGGTAATAGTGGACGGAGCCGGAGACGGCCAACTGGGTCTTGTCTTGGACCGGTGGGCGATGGATGTTTCCCTGCCCTTTGACCTCGTCTATGTCGAGGGACCGCGCGGTCTGACACTGCAACGGAACGTCGGCATCGATGTGAGTCACGGTCAGTTTGTGTTTTTTCTTGACGACGACGCGCTTCCTCTAGAGGGTTATTTTCGTGCGATCCGCACAGCGTTTCTTACTAGCCCTTCGATTGGCGGTGTCTGCGGCTCGCTCGTGCTGCCTCCCTCAGCGCGTCTGCCGTACCGGTGGCGACTGCGCTTTGCGCTCCGAATCGTACCCAGAATTCGGCCGTTTGCCTATCATCCGTCTGGCACATCGGTTCCTCCGATCCTTGCGCCGCAGGCCGGGACCCGCCCCGTCGACATCATGCCCGGTTGCGCGTTCGCCTTGCGCCGGGAAGTATTCTTGCAGCACCGCTTTTCAGCGTTTTTCACTGGCTATTCCTACGGTGAAGACGTTGAGATGTCCCTTCGCGTCGGCAAGACGTGGCGGCTGCTCTGCTGTGGCGAAGCTCTCGTCATTCATAGGCAGGCCCCAACCAACCGATTGCATGGCTTCCGTAAGGGCCGCATGGAAATGCTGAATCGGCATTTCATCTGGAAGCGCCACGTTCCGCATCCCGGCCGGATAAATCAGTTCCGGTTTTGGGCTGATGCCGCACTTGTCGTCGCGCTCGATCTCCTGTCGGCACGGTTCGCTCATTCGGCCGGGATGATCGTCGCGGCCGGACGATGCGTCTTCAACGAACCCACCTTCGAAGAGGGCCCCGCGGCCCTCGAATATGAACTCGTATGACAGACCTTGTCCCAAGGCGGTTGCTTCTCATCCAGGTACTGATCACATGCGGCCCTCCGGTCCTGCTCCTCAGCAGCGGCAGGTCCTCAGCGGCAGCCATCTGGTATTTCGGCGTCCTCCTGGCGATCGTGCTCTGTTCAGCCGCCGGTAAGCGTGCGGCGCCGGGAGGCGCACTCATCGTCGCAACCATTCCCTTGCTAATGGTAATTCGCGACTACTTTTCCTATAGCTCGGTATTCGCGGTTTTGGCCGTGGGAGTGGCGGTATATGTCTTCGCGATGCCGCAGAGTGTAGCCGAGTTGACCCGAAATCGGACCGCATTTGGACCTCTTGCCGCTTTGTCTCTCTTTTGGGCCCTTTCCGCGATTACGACTGGCGACGTTCTCACAAATATCCGTGCGCTCGAACTGGCGCTGGCTGTCGCCAACGTTTACCTTCTCGGGCACAGCCGCCGCTGGCTAGGGGCCAGTCTCAACGGCCTGGTCCTCTGCACCTTCCTGGTCAGCCTTGGCCTGCTGCCGTTCGGCGAGCGCCTCGGCGCGGCGCAGATTGGTGAGATCTCGCTCGGCAATCCCGCACGCACGGGCTTTCTCTCCGCCTTGGTACTGTTACTCGCGTTTGCAGACCGTGGCCGCTGGTTGCTTTTAGAGGCAGCGCGCCGATGGATCTTCGTGATCGTTGCGGCGGCATCCTGCACCCTGGCGCTTTCCACCTCGCGAGGAGGATGGGCTGTCGCCGTTGTCATGCTGTGCAGCATTGCCGTGCTGGACCGGCGATCCCGGACGCATGTCATGAATTCGGCCGTGATCACTCTCGTTGCGGTGGTCGTTGTGCTCCAGACGGCGCGGGGCACCACCGTCATTCGCTACTTCGATAAGGTGATGTCATCAGAGAGATCAGTACTGGCGCGCACCTCGGGCCGCTCCGATCAATGGCGTGTATTCCCTACCGTTGTTTGGGATTCTCCGGTCTGGGGCCACGGTTTCGGCGCGGGGCGGCGGACTTCGTATGAGTACACCGGTGTTGGCCGCGACTTCCACTCGCTCTACCTTCACGTCGGCACAGAGACCGGTTTGCTCGGTCTGGCTATCCTTGCCTATCTCATGGCTAGCATTGGCAGGCGTTGTCGCGACCACCGGCGAATGACTTCCGAGACCTTGCCGCTCGCAGCATTGCTCGGGTTCGCCACTATTGGGATCACCGTCAACGGATTTGACGCCATCTCGGGTGTCTACGTTGGGCTCGCGCTGCTGGGTGGTGATCTGCGTTCGCTGTACGTCGTTGTACCTACCCCCCACCAATCAGCCGAGGCACTTGATAGTACGGCCGAAACTGTTCAATCCTTATGAATTTGTTAGTTGTCTCTCATGTGGCCCACTACCGGTGCGGTGGGAGCATCCACGCCTATGAGCCGTACGCGCGGGAGATCGAAGCTTGGGCGGATCTGTTCTCGCCCGTCGTGATCGCCGCGCCGTGCACTGATGGGCAGCCGGCCAAAGGTTGCGCTTCCATCCGGCGAAGCAACGTCAGGCTGGTGCCACAGCCCCAGGCTGGCGGGGACGCACTTTGCGACAAGGTCCGCCTCGCATGGTCACTACCGCGGATGGTCTATGGTTTGAGCTGCGCGATGTGGCGTGCCGAGGCTATCCACGTGCGCTGTCCATGCAACTTCGGCCTGTTGGGCGCTATTCTCGCACCGCTATTCTCGCGTCGGCTCATCGCTAAATATGCCGGTGACTGGCGGGGATTCCCAAAGGAACCTTGGACGTTTCGCTTGCAACGCTGTCTGCTGTCGTCGAGCTGGTGGCATGGGCCGGTCACCGTCTACGGTGACTGGCCGAACCAGCCGGCCCATGTCGTGCCCTTTTTTTCTGCATCCATTACGGACAATGATATTGCGCGCGCTCGCACACTCCGCGATCGTGAGCTCAGTAGTCCCCTTCACGTCGTGTATGCCGGCCGACTAACTCTCTCAAAGAACGTAGGGACAATTCTTGATGCCATTGCTTTGCTTAAAGATCGCGGTATCCCTGTGCGGTGTACCATTGCAGGCGACGGTCCGATGAGGGACGCCCTAGCTGCCAAAGCAGCGCGTCATGCAATCTCGGACGCGGTTTCATTTAGCGGCGCCCTTCCATTTGAGCATTTCATGGATCTACTGGCGAGCGCCGATGTACTCGCCCTCACTTCCAATACAGAGGGCTGGCCGAAAGTATTGCCCGAGGCGATGGCCTTCGGGGTGATCTGCATCAGTACCTGCCCCGGCGGCGCCGCACGGCTTCTCAGCGAAGGCCGGGGGATTTCTGTTCCCAAGGGCGACGTGAACGGTTTGGCGGCGGCCATCGAAGACATCGCGACCCATCCGGAAAGGTACAACGAACTGCGCCACCGGGCTGCGCTGTGGTCCGAGCAGTATACGGTGGAAACATTGCGGGAGCGCCTGCGCCAGCTCACAGGTCAGTATTGGACAAATGACCTACGCGCGGCGCCGGGTATCGCCGAGTGATTGTATCTCATGTCCACCGCTGTTCTTCATCTGATCGATAGCCTGGCCGTTGGCGGGGCCGAACGGGTCGCCGTCAGTATTGTAAATCGCCTTCCGCAAGACCAGTACACGGTCACGCTCTGCACTACGCGAAGGCGTGGCCCGCTTGCTGACGAAATCGCCCCACACGTCCAACAATTGCATTTGCAGCGTCGCTCCACCGCCGACCCCTTTGCCGTTCACCGTCTGGCGGCCGCACTGCGACGGCAGGATGTCCGTGTGTTGCACGCCCATGGAACGTCGCTCTTTCTAGCACGCGCGGCCGCCGTCCTATCGCCCGCGACAACGGTGATCTGGCATGACCATTTGGGCCTCTGCGAAACCAAACAGAGGCCGCTCTGGATCCGGACCTACCGGCTCGGCGTCTGGAGGATCGGCGGCGTGATCGCCGTGAACCAGATGCTGGCCAACTGGGCGGTCAATGCGCTGCACGTACCGCCGGAACGGGTGTGGTGCGTTCGCAACATGGCGTGCCTGGCGCCGCGTTCCACGAATCCTCCGGTCCTCCCCGGGCGTCGAGGCAGCCGAATCGTGTGCTTGGCCAATTTCCGCCCGGAGAAGGATCACACTGTCTTGATTCAGGCCATGGCGCGCGTGGTCGCTTCCCATCCCGATGCGCATCTCCTTCTGGTGGGTGGCGGGGACCCCGGGTACGTGAGCAGGATACGTAATCTGGTGGCTCTCCATGGCATCTCCAAACGTGTCACATTCCTCGGTGAGCGTAGGGATGTACCCGACGTCCTGGGTGGCTGCGATGTCGGTGTGCTGGCGTCTGTCTCCGAAGGGTTGCCTCTATCACTGCTGGAATGCGGCTCGGCTGGATTGGCCGTCGCTGCCACAAGCGTTGGCGAGTGCCCGGACGTGCTCGATGGTGGGCGTGCAGGCTTGTTGGTTCCTCCGTCGGATCCTGGTCGCCTTGCGGACGCCCTGCTGACGCTAGTGAACAACCTGGAGATGCGTTCTGAATACGCGCGCCGTCTCCAGATTCGCATTCGCAGCGAGTTCAGCCCGGGGCCCATCATGGATCGGATTTGCCGCATTTACGACTCTGCCACGGGAGCCCGCGGCACGGCCCGGATGAGCGCCTCCGCGGGAGCCATACAGTGATTACACGAGTCGCATGCACGTTTATCCTTCTGTTTGCCATGGCCGGCGCTCCGCAGGAGGTTCCCGCCCTCGTCCCTTATATCGCTCCCGGCGGCGTTCGGGATGCCGCGGTCTTGCGGACTGAAATAGCGCCGGGAATGCTGGTGACAATCTTTGGCGAGAGACTGGCCACTGAACCGGTGATCGTGTCCGATTGGCCATTGCCTGAAAGTGTCGCCGGCGTTTCAGTCGAGACGGTCACCGCCGAACTGGTGCGCCCCGCGCCTCTCCTATTCCTTTCTCCTCGGCAGATCAACGCGGAGATCCCTTATGGGGTCAAAGGCGACTCGATCGGAATCCGCGTTCGCGGCCCTTCGGGTCTGAGTGGCAGCGAGCGTGTCCCTCTGGTGCCCTCGGCGCCGCGGGTGTTCGCCATTGTCGATGTCTCGTCCGCCAGGGTCTCCCCGGAGCGTCCGGCTGCACCCGGCCAAGTGCTGACGGCATACGTGACGGGAATGGGAGAACTGGACTCGGAGGGTCTTGCAGCTGCACTTGTTCGGGCCAGAGTCGGCGGGGCGCCCGCCGATGTGCTTTACGCTGGACGCCCGGCCGGCTCGCTTCTGGATCAGATCAACTTCCGCGTTCCTCCGGATGTCGGAATTGGCGAACTATCCTTCGAACTCAGCGTTGGAGGAACGCCCTGGGAATCAGCCGCAAACCTGGCCGTCGCGGCGTCCGCTGCGCGACTTCCCAAGACGTTCCACGTGGCGGTGAGCGCTGCCCCCGGCGGCGACGGCTCCAAGGACAATCCGTGGAGCCTCTCACATGCGCTCAACCATCCTGCCGCTCTGTCTCACGGCGACACGATACTCTTGCACGGCGGCGTGTACTCGGGATCCTTCACCAGCAGGCTCACGGGAACGCCCGAGGCCTCGATTGTCGTCCGAACCGCCCCTGGCGAACGGGCCACCATCGATAGCGGATCGTCAGGACAAGACGCGCTCACAGTCAACGGAAGCTTTACCTGGTACTCGGAGTTCGAAGTCAGGTCGTCGGATCCGGTCAGGTCAACGGAAAACACGGGGTCATTCCCCGGCGATATCAAGCGTGGTTCCTGCATTACCTCGAACGGTCCGGCCAACCGCTACATCAACCTCGTCTTGCACGACTGTGCGCAGGGAGTCAGCTTTTGGACTCCTTCGGTCGGTTCGGAGTTGTACGGGAATCTCATCTACTACAACGGCTGGAATGGCGGCGACCGTGGGCATGGCCACGGGATCTATACACAGAATGAGACCGGCGTGAAACGCATCGACGAAAATATAATCTTCGACCAATTCGGTCTCGGCATCCAGGCCTACGGTTCCAACCAGGCCGCTGTCCGCGGCTATGAGTTGACCGGAAACATCGTTTTCAACAACGGCACTCTTTCGAAGGGTGGCGCCGTCGACAACATCCTCTTCGCCGGCGGTGGGACCACGAAGGCCAATATCCGCCTGGAGGCCAATCACACCTATCACACGCCGCTGTCCAACGTCGGCCTGTCGCGGCTCGGCTGGCAATGGGACGGCGTCAACAAGGACATCGTCGCGATCGACAATCATTGGATCGGCGGAGCGCCGGCTCTCCAGGTCTGTAACTGGGATTCCGTAGTGTTCCGGAGCAACGTCCTCTATTCAAAGAGCACAGCTGTGGCGACGCTGTTGCGCCCTTCACAAAGCCTGGCTTCCTACCAGTGGGATAAGAACGTGTACTATGGCAGTCCGCTATTCTCCATCGGAGGCCAAACTTACGGGTGGTCCGATTGGAAGGCGGCTTCCAAAGTGGACCAAACCAGCCGCTACGCGGCTGAGCCGCCGAAGGGGACTTGGGTTTTTGTCCGCCCGAACCGCTATCAGCGCGGCCGGGCAAACATTGTGGTGTACAACTGGGACCGGAAGAGCACAGTTGAGGCCGACCTGTCTTCGGTGCTCCGCCCGGGCTCACGATTTGAGATTCGAGATGCGCAGAACTTCTTCGGCGCTCCGGTGCTCACCGGTGTGTTCGACGGCTCGCCAGTGAATCTCCCCATGGAGGGGCTCCGAGTGGCGGAGACCGTCGGAACGGTGTCCGTTCCGCCACGGCACACGGCGCCCGAATTCGGGGTCTTCGTCCTGCTACCCGCTTCCTGAGTATGCTTAAGCGCACCATGGACATCGCGGTCGCAGCGGTCGCCCTCCTGATCCTCTGCCCGCTGTTCGCACTGCTGGCGATCATCGTCAAGCTGGACTCTCCTGGGGGCGTCCTTTATCGTGCCAACCGGATGGGGCTCGGTGGCCGCCGTTTCAGAATGCTCAAGTTCCGATCCATGGTTGAGCACGCCGACGAAATGGGACCGGGCGTAAGTGTAGAACACGACCCGCGGATTACGAGGGCCGGTGCAGTGTTGAGACGAACCAAACTGGATGAACTGCCACAACTCATCAATGTGTTGGTGGGCGACATGAGTTTGGTGGGTCCCCGGCCTGAAGCGCCCGAGTTCGTCCAGCAATACTCGGCAGAGGATATGGTGGTGCTCTCCGTCCGTCCGGGGATCACCGATTGGGCATCCATACGCGGTGTTGACGAGGGACGTGCGCTCGCGTGCCTTGAAAACCCACAAGCCGAATACCAATCGTCGTTTCTGGCGGCGAAATTGGAACTGCAACGAGATTACGTCCGGAATCGCAGCTTCCGCATGGATCTCTCGATTCTCCTTTGCACGGCTGTAACGCTTCTTCGTCGTTCCTGGACGCCTCCTTCGTCCAGATCCCATGCAGGACGACCTGACCTTACCCGCAGTACTCATTAGCACTGCACACGACAAACTTTCGCACTTAATTGCGACGGACCTCACGAGGCGCGGCGTGCGGGTGGAAGGCATTGGTTCGCAGTGCCCGCCGGCGTTACGTCTGTCGCGTTTACTGACGCGGTTCCATTCGGCCCCGTCACTCGACGATCCGGCGTCGTTTGTAAATCGTGTTTGCGAGGTAATGCACGAGCGCAGGCTCACAATGTTCCTGCCATCGTGCACGGAGGTCAATCGCTTGGCCCCATTTCAGCCGCGGTTGTCCAAAGAAGCCAACTATCCCTTTGCAGACGACCGGATCGTCAGCGCCGTCTCCAACAAAACGGAGCTCGCGTTACTAGCCGAGCAGTGCGGCGTCGCCGCTCCGCGCACCCTGCCGGCAGAATCAGTCGATGCCCTCGATCCCATGAGTCAGCTTCGATTTCCGGTCATCTGCAAGCCCAACCGCTCCTGCGACTCCAACGGGTTGGGTGTGGCGGCGACTCCCGATGCGCTCCGTCGCGCCATTTCCAAGAAGGCGGGGTTTGTCGTGCAGGAATACGTCGACGGTCCTCTCATCGTTTGGAATGGCGTCTATCGAAGCAGCCGGTTACACGCGGTGTTCACTTTTGAAGCTGTCCGTACGTCGCCTGCCTTCTGCGGCGTTTCTGTCATGCGACGGTCCATCCATCTCCCCCAGTTGGATCGGCTCGCGGAACGTCTTCTCGCTTTCATTGGCTACGAAGGCTTCTGCTCGCTCGATTTCATGCGCGATCGCTGCAGCGGAGACTACTTCCTCATCGACTTCAACCCGCGATTTCCGAGTTCGTTGCATGCATCGCTCGACGCGGGCATTTCATTCCCCTGCGTGCTCTTGTGCCTCACGCTGGGACGGCCGTGCCCTCCTTGCGACTATCGCGACGGAATAACGAGTCTATCCGTCAGCGGCCACATCCACCGGCTGTTCCGCCGCCGTCCTGGAGGGCCGGGCGTGCCGACACTATTGGGTGAGACTCTCACAGCCCTTCGCTGGATACACCGATCCGAGGAATCTTACCTATTACGACCGTTTCCGTTTGCTGGCCCGTTTTTCTCACTAATTGAGAGTGTCCGGCCCCAAGCGAAGCGTTTGGCGGACCAAGCACTTGGCCTCTGAAGCTAATCCGGCCGCCGGTCACGCACCACGTCGCGCCGTGTTGCTAATCGGCAATTTTCTTTCGCGAGCCATGACTACGAGAGGCGTGGGGGAGGACTTGGCCGAACATCTGGCGGCGGATGGATGGCCGGTGTTCACTACTTCCTCCTATCCTGGCCGTTTCCGTCGATTGGCGGATATGTTGTCCACCTGCTGGCGCTACCGCACTGCATACTCAGTCGCCCAGGTCGAGGTGTACAGCGGCGCGGCCTTCGTTTGGGCCGAACTGGTGGCCATCCTGTTGCGCATCATCGGAAAGCCCTATGTACTGACGGCTCACGGTGGCTTGTTGCCTGAGTTTCTGGAGGCGCGCCCATTCCGCGCCCAACACCTTTTCGCCTCGGCCGCCTGTGTCACTGCGCCATCCGGCTACCTCGCTGAAAAGTTGAGCAAGTACCGTGCCGGCGTGATCGTTCTGCCCAATGCTGTCGACATCACCGCATGCCCATTTCGGCGCCGCGACCACCCAGCGCCGAGTCTCGTCTGGCTAAGGGCCTACGAGAAGATCTACCGTCCTTGGCTGGCGGTTCATGCCCTCGCTGAGTTGTTGCGCGACTACCCGGATACGACCCTAACGATGATCGGGCCCGACCGTCAGGACGGAAGCCTCGAACAGGCCAAGCAGGCCGCCCGGGATCGTGGAGTCATGGATCGCGTCGATTTTATGGGTCCGATCGACAAGAAATCCGTACCCGGGCGCCTTGCTCGCCATGATGTCTTCCTCAATACGACGGCCGTCGACAACACACCGGTGAGTGTGATCGAGGCGATGGCCTGCGGACTCTGTGTAGTCAGTACGTCCGCTGGCGGGATTCCGCATCTGTTGCATCACGAGAAAGACGCTCTGCTTGTCTCTGCCAACCCGGACGGCTGCGAAATCGCAGGAGCAGTTCAGAGGCTTCTCGAGGACTCATCCTTAGCCGGAGCCATCTCCATCCAGGCGAGGCACACAGCGGAAGACTGCTCGTGGGAAGCGGTTCTACCGCGTTGGGAACGTCTCCTGTCGTCTCCTGTCGGGACACGCGCTTAACTGAGCCGTTATGCAAAACCTTGCCACCCAAGTCTATTCGGTTGCCCCGCCAAGGCTGCGCTCCATGCTGGCCAGTGCGATGGGTTATCGTCTTCGACATCGCCGGTACGGCCCGGATGCCGAGGAATTGGTCCGGCAGGCACTTGACCGGGAGTCTTGGAGCGAGACGACGTGGCGCGCCTGGACCGACAACCGGCTTGCCGAAATGTTGCGGCATGCGGCTGCCAACGTTCCCTTTTATCGCAATCATTGGACCGCCCGTAGGCGGCACGGCGACCAGTCGCCCGTGGAGCGCCTTGAGAGTTGGCCCATCCTCGACAAGCAGGCGCTCCGCGACCAGCCGGAGGCGTTCGTTGCCGACGGCTACAACGCTTCCCGCCTGGACCACGAAACCACGAGCGGAACGACGGGTGCCCCCATCCACTTGTGGTTCAGCTTGCGGTGCGAGCAATTGTGGTATGCCCTCTGTGAAGCCCGGTGGCGCCGCTGGAATGGCGTGAGCCGGGAAGACCGGTTCGGGATGCTGGGCGCGCAGCTCGTCACTTCCCTGAAGCAGTCCACTCCTCCGTTTTGGGTTTGGAATGCACCGATGCGACAGCTCTATTTGTCGGCGTACCACATGCAGCCGGAGCGGCTTCCGCTTTACCTGGACGCCCTTGTTCAGTATCGGGTCCGGTACGTGTGGGGACATAGCGCTTCACTCCATGCGCTGGCTCGTGAGGCCCTTCGCACGCGCCTCGGTTCGATTCGCTTCGACCTTGCCCTGAGCACGTCCGAACCGCTCCATCCGCGCCAGCGCCACGACATTGCGGAAGCCTTCCAATGCCCTGTCCGTGAGACCTATGGAATGGCGGAGAACGTCGCCGGCGCGTCGGAATGCAGCCAGGGGACACTGCATCTCTGGCCCGATGCGGGCCACGTCGAGTTCCTGTGCGAGGACCGGATGGCCGCGCCCGGGCAGACCGCCGATGTCATCTGTACGGGCCTGCTCAACCCGGCGATGCCGCTCATCCGGTACAGGGTGGGTGATCTCGCCAAGGCGCCGGATCCGAGGGAACAATGCTCTTGCGGCCGCTCGCTACCGGTGATCGGTCCGATCGAGGGTCGCATCAGCGACATGCTACGCACTGCCGACGGACGGCTCATCAGCCCAAGCGCGGCCGAAATGGTCTTCGAGACTGATCTTCCGCTCGCTGAGGCGCAATTGGTGCAGGAGACGCTGAACCGGATCCGGGTTCGTTACGTACCCGGCCCGGGATACTCGGCCCGCACCGAACAGATATTGCGAGGGCGTATTCGCGAGCGGATTGGCGATCTCGAAGTCGTCTTCGAACAAACCAACCAGATCCCTCGTGGAGCCCACGGCAAATTCAGAGCGGTTCTCTCGTTGTTACCGCCGCCCGAGAACTCGCTCGCTGCCCATACGGAGACTCAATCATGAGTCAGGTGCCCATCATTCCCTTGGGCTCAGCGGATCTCGATCAAAGTGGCCCGGATCCACTGCGCCTCTTTTCCGCAAAGCCTCTTGTCCCGGACGGGACCTTCTGCCGTAACTCGCTACTACGACTGGCAATTCCTGGGTCCCCAGAGCGTTACGGCGCAGGGAGTTCATCTCGACGGTCGTCTGGCCGGATTCTGCATCTCCGGAGTGTTTCAGGCGGCAATGCTCGGCTTCCTGCGCCGCAACCTTGGCCTCCTCGCCCGAGAGATCGTCCGTCACCCGCGTCTGCTCTTTACGCCGCTGTTCGCCGAGAGACTCCTCTTCGGGGTCTATCTCTTTTTAAGACCTCGTGGCGAGGCCGCCGGACCCCTTGAGAATCCTTACCGCATTCTGTCTTTGGCAGTCCATCCGGACTTCCAGGGACGCGGCGTGGGCCGAGCCTTGTTGGAGGCCGCTGAACTGGCTGCTCTCGCCTCCGGCGTTTCCACGATGAGCCTGCGGGTGGATCCACTCAACGAGACCGCAATCCGCTTGTACAAGAATCACGGCTGGCGAGAGAGCCTCGAGGCTGGAAAGTGGCGAGGGTTAATGGTGAGGGTGCTCGCCGTCCACACCGTTTCGCCGGCAACACTCACCCTTGGCCACCAGGAAGGTCATGCTCATGGCTGACTTATGTGCGACTCCGGCCCGCGGCGCCCCAGGGCTCCGTGAACTCATCAGGCGCACCCTGCCTCCGTCCTTGGTACTGATTCTTGCCCAATTACGCCGCACGGTTATCCGCACGACATACACTTCACCGGACCATTGGCGTTCTCGCGCGCTTCGTACCACGGGATCAAAGGTACTTTGGGGCAACGAAACTTACAACCGTCTGTTTCGCCAAATCCAAGCCCGATTTCTCCAGCCTTATGTCGAGCGCCTTCCATCCCATGCCCACGTGCTGGATGTCGGCTGTGGCGTCGGCGATGTCAGCCGCTTGGCCCTCTCCATGCGTCCGGACCTCTCCATCGATGCGGTCGACCTCCCGGAAATGATCGCCGCCGCAACCCGGGAGTGCCCTTTGCCCCAGATCACGTACATTGCCCGCAAGGCGGAAGACTTCTTCGATTCCTCGAAGGCCTATCACCTCGTGATTTCCTCCGGCTGCTTCGGCATAATTGCCGAGATCCCAAAGCTCGAGAGGGCGATACGCAACATCGCGTCGATGACCGCTCCCGAAGGTGTCGTGATCATGATGGAGCCGCTTCACACCTGGAGATACCTTGCCCGCGCGAACTATGGGTCCAGTCAAGTTATCCAACTCGTGTCCGGACTGGGCTTCGAACTAATCGTGAGAAGCGGCGCTCTGTTTTGGCCCTACCAACCGTGGCTGACCCGCTCCGAGGTTCCAGCCTCCACGGTCGAAGCAAGATTCGCGCAAGGAGAACGGTTGCTCAGCCGGCTGGGTACGAACAAGTGGGCAGACTACCAGTTTCTCGTATTCGCGAGAAGTCTCCAATGAACGTGCTCGCCGACACAGCCCGGTTTCTAGCTTATCATCTCCTCCCCCGTGAGTCGCTGGCGCGGAGGCTTGCTGCATGCTTTGCCATGCCGGGATTCAAATTCCAGCCAGAGTTCTCCGGCCGCGTGGCGATCTTAAAACTGGCGCGCCATTTCCTTGCCGCTGGACACCGGCCCGTCGCCCTCCTGCCCGACTATCTCTGCAATGTCGTCGAAGTTGCTGTCCGGAAGGCTGGCTTCGATATTCTGCACTACCGTACCGACGACCTCCTTGAACCGGATCCCACCGCTATCGTCCGTGAACTCCAAACCAGTGCTCCTGGCCTCCTGCTCACGTCCAATATGTTCGGATCTTCCGCTCTCCTCGATGCCATGCCAGACGACACTTTCCGCGCGGCTGTTCTATCGAGCGGAGTCGCCGTCCTCGTCGACCTCTGCCAGGATATCTCCCTCATCCACCGGCTACCTTCCGGTTATGGCAATTGTCTCGCCGCGGTAGTTAGTTTCAACGACAAGAGCTTTCCCAGCGTTATGGGTGGAGGTATCCTGGCCCCCTTCCCTGTTCCGCCTAGTTCCAAGCGGCTCGCCTGTCGTGAGGTTCTGAAGTTGTATCGGGAACTGGGCATAAAACTGTTGAGCGCCACCGGTATTGTCCCGCGCCGCACCCAAGCCCGTTTCGAGTACTCGCATTGCGCACGCTTCCCATATACCTTCGAGTTGTACGAACCGGCACGCATTCAGTACATCCTGGGACTCATCGGCTTTAATCGTCTGAACGAACGAAATCGCCTGAAGCTTGATCACGCGCGGCGGACTCCAGACGTGAGACGGACCCGCTTCTTCGAAACAGCCCCGTTTCTGATAACCGGCTCGACTCCTCCTCGGGGTCGCCGCAAGCCCTCCTATGCGCGGTTCAACCAACCCTTGGAAAGCCTCCGGCCTGACCTTCACGCCATTCACAATAAGGGCTTTTGGGATTCCTAAGTGTGACTTATGAATATCTGGTTGATTCAACCCGGAGAACGCCTGCCCCTGACCCCCGATGTGCGCAAAATGCGTACGGCCTTTTTGGCAGATGCGCTCGTCGAGCGCGGTCACACAATAATATGGTGGGCGAGTGCATTCGACCATTTTCAAAAGAAATGGATCTGCGTGGACGAGACCGAGTTCCATGTCTCTGACAGCCTTACTATCCGCTGCCTGAAGGGTTGTGGCTATTCAACTAACATCTGCTTCCGTCGAGTCGTCGATCACCGCCTTGTCTCCTGGGCGTTCAGCCCATGGGCTCGCCAAACCCAGCCGCCCGATGTCATCGTCGCCTCCACGCCCCCTTATGACCTTGCCTATCAGGCCGCCCGTTACGCCCGGCGCCATGGCATTCCCCTCTTAGTGGATATCCGTGATCCCTGGCCCGACCTGTTCCTCAATCACGTCCCACGCGCGGCTCGCCCCATCGCCCGCGTGGCTCTGACTCGCGAGTTTTCCATGATGCGCCAACTCTGTCTTTCGGCAGTGGGCATCATCGGCGCTACCGGGACCTTTCTCGATATGGGACTGTGTTACGCCGCGCGCGAGCGGAACGCATCGGATCGTGTCTTGTACCTCGGCTACCGGCCACGTCGCGAAGGGCCGCGGAGCGAGAGGATCCGTGCGGTGGCGGAACGGTGCCACGGCGCTTTCGTCGTCATCTTCCTCGGAACACTAGCCGCCTATCACAACCCAGCAGTGATGCTGGACGCCGCCCGCCGCTTACAGGACCGGCACATTCTGTTTGTTATTGCCGGCGACGGTGAGTTACACGATCAACTCGCGGCGCACGCGGCCGCCCTACCGAATGTCGTCATGACCGGCTGGCTGGGCCAGGCCGATATCGACAGCATGTTGCCGCTGGCCCATGTGGGTGTCTGTCCAACTCCCTTTGACATTGACCTGTTCCCCAACAAGGCATTTGTTTACTTCTCGGCTGGCTTACCGGTCTTGTCTGCGTTCCAGGGAGACCTCCAGCAGTTGCTTACCTCTGAACAGGTGGGTTTCCACTTTCGCCCCAACGACGGTGAAGCCCTGGCTAACTGCATCTCTCTACTCGACAATGATCGCGCTCTTCTTGCCCGCATGAGCGCCAACGCTTTACTGCTGTTCCGGCAGCGCTTCGACGTGAGTACCGTCTATCGCGAATATGCCGACCTTGTCGAGGCGGTGTGCCGACCGGCAATTGCTGAACGGGCGCCCGCCGTCCTGTCACCGCTTTGACTTACTCCCCTTTGAACGGAGCGACGCATGAAGATCACTCTGATCCACGGAAGATACTTCAATAGCTGGGAGGCGCTCGGCCTCGGCTACATCGGCGCTTATCTCCGATCACACTTGCCAGGCGTCGAGTTGAACTTTTTTCAAGGCTGTTTCGATTCCGACGATGAGATCATCGCTGGTTCCGTCAATTCCGATATCGTCGCATTCTCGTGTACGGCGCCAACTCTCGGAAGCTCCCGAGCCATCGCGGGCGCCGTGAAGCAACGGGATCCTGGCATTTGGACCGTTGTCGGCGGCTATCATTGCTCGGCTGACCCTCGCCCGTTGCCCGAGTTCGATTGCATTGTTGTGGGAGAGGGCGAAGCCGCGATGCTCGACATCGCGCGCGGCCGACGAGTCCCGCTTGTTTACGGCCGCCCGATGTCATTCCAGGAACTGCCATGGCCCGACCGGTACCTGATTCGCAATGAACGCAACATCCGGGTGGCCTGCGAGGACAACGGGATCCGGATTACTTCGTTTCAAAGCCACCGCGCATGCCCATTCCAATGCAAGTACTGTCTCGATGGCTTCAACAAGGTCCTCTATCCGAACGCGCGCAAAGCGCCCATGCGCTATCGCGATCCCGCCGATATCGTCGCTGAACTCGCCGACGCTACGCGCACGTGGAGACTCGATCTCGTCAAGTTCTCCGATCCGACTTGGAATACCGACATTCGTTGGGTTCGGGAGTTCTGTGCCGAGAAAGTCCGTCAGCGTGTCGGAGTGCCGTTCTATCCCAACATCCACGCTACGTTGACATCTCCTGAAATGATGAACGACATGCGGCGCGCTGGATGCACTCAGATTGCCGTCGGGGTCGAATCGGGCTCGCCGAAGATCCTCAGGCAGATCGGCAAGGGCACTACCGTTAGTTCCATTCGAAACTGCATCCGTTGGGCAAAGGACGCAGGCATCGCCGTCCGGGCCTACTTCATTCTGGGTATGCCTGAAGAAACCGTTGCGGACCTCGAGTTAACGGAACAATTCGCCGACGAGCTAGATGTTGACGAGTATGGCTTTACGATCCTCTGCCCCTATCCGGGCACCCAAATGTATGATCCTCGCGTCCACGAGCCGTTGCTCAGTCACATGACGGACGAATACTCGAACGATTTCTGGGCGACCAATAGCGTCTCGAACGCCGAGTTGCGTCAGTGGCAGCGCCGCCTGACGGCAAAGTTCGCCGACAGGCTCACCTGGCACAACCGGGCTGTGCAAGACCATTCAACTGTTTCAGCGGGAGAACCGTACTGTGTCACTTATTAGCCCGATTCCCCTTTCAAATCCCGACATTGGTCACCTGGAGAAGGCGGCAGTCCTCCGTGTGCTCGGGTCCGGGCGGCTCAGCCTGGGGCCCCTGCTTCCCGCCTTCGAAAGTGCCATTGCTGAGCGAACCGGCGTCGTCCACGCCATCGCCGTCAACAGCGGAACGAGCGGTTTGCACCTGTGCATCAAGGCTGCAGGTATTGCCGAGGGTGATGAGGTCATCACATCTCCCTTTAGCTTTATCGCCTCGGCGAACTGCATCTTGTTCGAGGGTGGAATTCCGCGTTTTGTGGACATCGATCCGGTCACCTTCAATCTCGACACGGATCGTATCGAGGATGCGATCACTCCCCGGACAAAGGCGATTCTTCCAGTTCACGTATTCGGACGACCTTGTGACATGGCCGCCGTTTTGCGGATCGCGGACCGTTACCACTTGAAAGTCATCGAGGATGCCTGCGAAGCCATTGGCGCAAGGCTGCAGGGGCGCGCCGCCGGTTCCTTCGGCCAGACCGGTGTTTTCGCCTTCTATCCCAACAAGCAGATCACTACTGGGGAGGGTGGAGTGATTGTCACCAACGATTCCAGGGCTGCGGCGCTCTGCCGAAGTTGGCGCAATCAGGGCCGGTGTGATGGCGATGCCTGGCTCAGCCACGCCCGCCTGGGTTACAACTATCGCCTTTCAGACATTCAATGTGCCCTCGGGCTGGCTCAACTTTCGCGTCTGGATACATTCCTGGCGCTGCGTGCGCACGTAGCCGCGCGTTACACAGAGTTCCTCCAGGCGGAGGTGCCGGAGGTGCTCCCGCCGGCGCCCCCCGCTGCTGGCAGCGAAATGAGTTGGTTTGTCTACGTAGTCCGTCTTCACGATGAGTTCACACAACAACATCGTGACTGCATCGTGAACGACTTACGCGCGGCGCACATTGGTACCAACATCTACTTCACGCCGATTCACTTGCAGCCGTTCTTCCGGCGTCAGTTTGGATACCGGCCCAACGATTTCCCGATTACCGAGCGGATCTCAGCCAGGACAATCGCTCTGCCGTTCTTCAACCGCTTGACTGACCGCCAGATCGCTTTCGTCGTCCATGCATTGAGGAAAGCGATCGGGAGGTTGAAACCCCGATCGCTTTCCCTAGGCGCGAGAGCTACTTACTGCGCCAGTGCCGCCAGCTCGGTCGCCGTCAGTGCCCGGTTGTAGATCCGGAACTCGTCGATGGAGCCCGAATAGGGAAGTGGAAAAGTCTCGGAGTTGTTTTGGCCGAAGCGGAACGGTACGCTGGTCGTGACCGGACGGCTCGGTTGGGGGAAAGACGACGTCCCCACTCCATCCACGTAATAGCTGACGCTTTGGCCGAGCCGCACGACCACCGCAACATGATGCCAGCGGCCGTCGTTCACCTTCCCCACCTTATCCGTAGTGACCCGAGGCTGCCCGGCGCCCGCGTTGTTCGCGCCCAGTTGGAAGCTGAGGTTGCCTTGCGGCGATACCCTCAGCATGTACCCGACCGTCGTGCCGCCGACTG
Organism: Bryobacterales bacterium; assembly: GCA_016789925.1. Taxonomy (GTDB): domain Bacteria; phylum Acidobacteriota; class Terriglobia; order Bryobacterales; family Bryobacteraceae; genus JADLDI01. The sequence goes on from JAEUQD010000260.1 coordinate 35,886, forward strand.
TTTCCAGTTTGTTGAGAAGCACCTCCCACCGATCATGGTTGGTCGTCTTCACCCATCCGGCGATCGTCATGTCGGAAACCAGGTTGAGCGCTGTGGCCGGAGCTCCCGCGACAACTCGCGCCTCGCTGTTCGAGCCGTTGAAGGTCAGGGCCTGACCCGAACGGCCCAGCGCTGTCGCCACGCCGCCGATCATTGTCAGGTTCAGCAGATTGCCGGACTTGTCGGCGGCCTGGCCGCCCGCGAGATCGGCGCTATCGAACGTCCAGTACGCCGCAGTCCCGGAACTGCTCTGAGGTGGCGGCGCCGGTGCGCTAACGGTGATCTTCACTTCATCGTTTGCACTCAGCTGCCCGTCTGTTGCCGAAAGGCGCAGAACATAGCTGCCTGCGGCGGAGAACGACGCAGTTGTCACCTTTGACGACACGTTGCCGAACGTCACTGTTCCCGCGCCGCTGACCACCGACCAGGCCACCGTCACATTCGCCGACGGTAGGCCGTCATCGGATACCGATCCGTTCAAGTTTGCCCCCGCAGGCAGCGTGATCGCCTGATCGGATCCCGCGGATACCTGCGGAGCAACATTGATCGGCGTTGGGACTGGCGCCGGTGTTGGTGTTGGTGTTGGTGTCGGTGTCGGTGTCGGTGTTGGTGTCGGCGTGGGTGTTGGTGTCGGCGTCGGTGTTGGTGTCGGCGTCGGTGTTGGCGTGGGAGTCGGTGTCGGTGTGGACGGGCCAGCCGTGGGTGCACCCGTCACTGCTGCAGCCACCTCCGTCGCAGTCAATGCCCGGTTGTGGATTCGCACGTCATCCAAAGATCCCGTGAAATTGGCCCCGTAGGGACTGTACGGGTTCCGGCCGACATTCAACGCGACCCTGCTGGTAGCCCCCTTCGTATTCCACGTCTGCGTGGTCGTGGCAGCCCCATCGACGTAGAACGTTACATCTCTCCCTAGACGAAGGACTACCGCCACGTGATGCCACTGGCCGTCATTAATGGTTCGGCTCGAGTCGATCGCATCACGCGATCCAGTGGCCACATTGTCGCCGCCAATCCGAAGATTGACGTAACCTGACGCTGTCGTCCGCAACAGCCAGCCCGCTTCCATTCCCGCTGCCGAGTACTTCGAGAGAATCCCCTCGACGCGTGTGGATCGCGTCTTTACCCAAGTCATAACCGTCAGATCGTTGGTGAGCTGGAAATTGCCGCCGCCCTGTGGGTCGGCGTTCGCCATCGCATACCCGGTCGATCCATTGAAAGCGAGTGCTTGACCCACCTTGCCGCTCTCCGAGCTCACGCCTCCGTAAATCGTCAAATCCATACCGCCGCCGGACCGGTCCGCCATGCGGTTTCCGCTCTGGTCTCCGCTGTCCATCGTCCAGTACCCGACAGGACCCGCACCGCTAGAGCCGCCCGAACTTGGCGCCGGGTTCGCCGTAATGTTGACGGTCGCCGAGTTGGTAAGGGTTCCGTCGCTCGCCGTGAGCCTCAGCACATAGTTGCCAGCCACTCCAAACGCAGCCGTCGTCGATGTGCTGCTTGCGCTGCCAAATGTCACCGTTCCCGGGCCGCTGACCACTGACCAGTTTGCCGTCAAGACGTTACCCGGCAGGCCGTCATCGGTCATCGTACCCGAAAGGCTCGCTATTCCAGGCAGTGTGACCGTCTGATCCGATCCCGCCGATACTTGCGGCGCCACGTTGATCGGCGTCGGTGTCGGTGTTGGGGTTGGATTTGCCGGCCCTCCGCCTGCGGGCACTCCTGCCGCCGCTAAAGCCACCTCCGTCGAAGTCAACGCCTGGCTGTAGATCCGTACATCGTCCAGCGATCCGGTCAAATTCTCCCCATACGCGGTGTACGGGTTCCGGCCCACATTGAGTGCAACCTTGCTGGCCGCCGCCTTCGTGTTCCACGGCTGTGTTGCCGCAGCAGCCCCATCGACGTAGAACGTCACATCTCGCCCAAGACGCACAACTACCGCCACATGATGCCACTGACCGTCATTAATGGTTCGTCCCGAGTCGATTGCATCGCGTGATCCGTATGAGACATTGTCGCCGCCAACCCGAAAGTTGACGTTTCCCGAGGCAGTCGTCCGTAACAGCCAGCCTGTCTCCATTCCGGCTGCCGAGTACTTGGATAGAATTCCCTCCATCCGCCTGGATCGCGTCTTGACCCACGTCATCACCGTCAGGTCGTTAATCAGTTGGAAATTGCCGGCCCCCTGCGGGTCTCCATTGGCCACCGCGTACCCTGTCGATCCATTGAAAGCGAGACCTTGACCCACCCTGCCTGTGTCCGAACTAACGCCTCCGTAGACCGTCAGATCCATACCGCCGCCGGACCGGTCCAGTTCGCGGTTTCCGCTCCGGTCGGCCGTGTCCATCGTCCAGTATCCGGCCGGACTCGGACCGCCCGACCCACCCGAACCACCTGAACTCGGAGCCGGGTTCACCGTGATGTTCACGGTCGCCGAGTTGCTGAGCGAGCCATCGCTCGCAGTCAATTTCAACACGTAAGCGCCAGGCGCCCCAAATACGACGGTCGTCGAGATGTTGCCCGGGTTGCCGAATGACGCCGTTCCCGGTCCGCTCGCCATCGACCAGTTCGCTGTAAGCGAATTGAAGGGACGGCCGTCATCGGACATACTCCCATTGAGCGTTGTCGGTCCAGGGAACGTGATCGTCTGCGACTCGCCGGCCGACACCGTGGGCCCCACATTCGTGGGACTCGCCCCTGATTTCACAGTGCGCAACACGACGAACGCGCCGAATTCCGGATCCGTGTGCACCGGCGAAACTACCGGGCTGCCTTTCGGCTGAGCCACCTCCGTCAGCCCGACCATCGGCACGTAAATCGGCTGACCCGAATATACCCCGCTAAGCACTGGCGCCCCGAAAAAGTTCTGTGCATCACGCACTTCGAAGGAATCACCGACTCCCAACACGCTACTCAAATCAACTGGCACCGAGCTCATACGGTCCCAGTTGAAGACGGCTACGTGCGCCCGCCCCGATTCATAACGGTTTGGCCGTACAAAGACCTTCAATCCGGTAGGCCGTGCCGACAGGTAGGTGTTGTTCGGATACGAACTCGGCCCAATGTTCTGAACCGGCCCGTAGAAGGTGTTCCCCGTGATGACGCCGGGACAGTTTGTGAGAGACAGCGCCGACCCGGCCGGATGGGCGAAATAGTTATCCGTCGCAATCAGGTTCGAGCAACCGTTGCTGGTGTATCCCAACTCATTTCGTCCGCCGCTTCGCGTCGGAGAGTAGTATGTGTAGTTATCTTTTATGATCGGATCTCGTGCTGTTTTGCCGCCACCGAGCAATATGTTCCACTGATATCCGCTAACCCTAGACATACTCCCATTGTTAAAGATTACATTGCCTCTGAAATCCATGTTGTCGATGTAAGATCCAGACGTGTACGCCTGGATACCGAGCCCATACTGATTAAAGATAATGTTATCGATCAGCTTCCGTGGCCCGGTCTGGTTTTGCACGTACATGCCATGACCGTGCCCGCGGTCTGCCCCATCGAAGCCGACGTTATAGACTAGATTCCCGTATGCTTCGCTATCGGCGGCTGGCGTCCAGAGATTGGCGCCTTGACAGCCGTCGTGGACCACCATGTTGATCAATTTCGTTCCGGGTGCGTTCACCTCCACCAGTGAGTAGCCCGCAAGCGGCGGGAATCCTGTGTTAGTCGTTCCACTGGTATACCGTGTGGGATTTGAAAACATCACCTCAAAGCCCCAATACCAGGTATAGCCCCCGTAGACGCGCAAACCCACTCCCACGGCGCTTCCGCCGTCAATTCGCGCGTGTTCGCCGGGATATTGCCGCACCACGATCGGCGCTCCCGCTGTTCCCGTCAAATAACTGAGGAAGGTGCCATTGTAGGTCCCTCCACGCAGCCAGATCGTATCGCCGGGCTTTACGGAACTGGGATGAGACAAGGCTGTATCGAGAGTCCACGGCCGCGAAATGCTGCCGTTGCCTCCTGCCGATGCCTGGGGTGAAACGTAGAACTCCGTCGCGCTGGCAGTCGCCGGCGCAAACACAAACAGCGGCAGCAACAGCACTGCCGCCCGTCTAAAGGGGTGATGCATATTTTGACCTCAACCTTACCCGGACGCTGTTAGGATTGTTGTATTTTCCTGGCTATGCCTATCGACAGATGCCGGTAATCATTTCGTCCACTCGAAACGCTTACAAAAGTAAGCATTCTAGCTTGTTCTTGTAAGCACTCAAACTCCGTGGCGGACTGCATCGATAGGTGTTACTGAGAATCGGTCATGAGTGAACATCGTACCATATCGGAACTTACTGTCTGCCAGGAAACAGTAGGCACAAAGTGAGGTCAGGATGAAAAAAAGTGCGGATAGTTGGCGGGAATGACGGAAAACGCCATGGTCGGCGCCGCTCCGCGACGCCCGGCCACTTGTGTTTGTCGGATCCTGGCTAGCCGCGGCTAGCCGCGCCGGTACAGGCGGACCGCCCCCAGCCCGATTCCGCCCAGCAGAAGCGTCCACGTGGCTGGTTCAGGGATGGCGGTCGGAGTTGCATTCAGGGCGATGACATCGAAATCGATTTCTCGAGCGGTACTTGTGAGCGCGATCTTGATCGGCATACCCACGTGCGGGTCTCCGGCGGCTAGCGCCGGCAACGTCACTGAGAACGGCGCGAACGAGTACTGTGAGATCACGGAACTGGATCCACCCACCGACGCAAGAGTGTCGGTGCCAGCCATCAGGGCCATCGTAAAATTGGGCGGGCTGTCGATCCAGCGACCTACGAAGGCCGAGAGTTCGTATTCCACGCCGGCTTGGTACACGTCGGGAAGCGTTTGCGAGATCCCGGCCGCGTGAAGCCACCCGATTTGATTTCCATCCGGCAAACCGGCGGGAAACCAGGTACTGGCTGGATTCCAGACACCATACATTGACCCGAAGTCGCCAGTCCATCCGGGTGGCACACTCGTGTTGAAAGTGGCGTCGGGCAGTATCGGCGACTCGAAACTACTGTTCGTTATTGCGATTGGCGCGGCGGTCGATTCGAAAGCGCACACAAGCGATAGCATCGCTGCTGCGATTGTCAGGCGGTTCATCGTAAATCCTCCGTTTGTCGGCTGTCACTATCCTGCCGTCCGACCTTGCTGCAGGCAAGGACCCTACGGACCAGTACGTAGGGGAGTCCTGGTTAGACTTACGGTCCAAGTTACTCGTCCAGCGAGGTCCTCCGCCTCCACGGAGCACGCCAGCCGTTTCCTCCTGAGTGTCCTTAAGCCGTAATGCCATGCCAGGAACCTCCCTGATCATTCAGACTTGCGATCCGGCTTCCTACCTCCGGCTAATCCGCTCGTAGCCCATGCCGGATCGCGAAGGCTGTCAATTCCGAATTGCTCTGTACTCCCAATAGCTTCATCAATCTGTACTTGTGGAACTCCACTGTCTTGGTGGAAACTCCCAAGATCCAGGCTATCTCCTTTAACTGCCGTCCCTCGGCCACCAATTGCAGGACCTCCCTCTGTCGCTCGGTAAGCAGTCCAATCCGCGGCCGCTGCCCGTCATGCCCGTATTCCGGTAATCCACCTCCATCGTGGCATCCCAGGTGTGGGAAATACGATTCCCCCCGTACTGCCATTCGGATCGCCGTGATCAAATCCTCCGGCGCCTCCCGTTTCAGGACGTAGGCATCGGCGCCGGCATCGATCGCGTCCTGCACAAACATCGGATCCCCATGCATGCTGAGAAACACAACATGCATGTCGGGTATTAATGCACGCAACTGCCGTACTGTATCTATTCCGTTTAGCAACGGCATCGAGACGTCGATAACAACCACGTCGGGTTTGAGCAGTGGCGCTTGCTCAAGCACCGCGCGACCGCTTTCTACTGCCCCGACAATCTCAAACTCAGCCGCCAGCAGTTTCTCAATGCCGGCCAGAAACATCCGGTGATCATCCGCTAAGAGAATCCGCGCTTTCCGCATATACTCCTCCGCTCAGCGGTACGGTCGCCGTCACACAAGTGCCTTGGCCGGTCTTCGAATGCAGTGAAAACGTTCCTCCCAATACTCTTACGCGTTCCTCCATAGTCATAATTCCCAATCCTCCGAACTTGTGGCGATTTTGTTGGTCGAATCCGACTCCGAAATCCTCGATCGACAGGCGCAGGCAGCCCCCCGCGGACTCGAGCGTCACTCTTCCTCGCTGCGTTCCTGAGTGTTTCACCACATTGTTCAGAGCTTCTTTCGCCACTCGATACAAGCACAAGGACGCAAGCGGCAGGATCTTGCTGGGCAGTTCGCCGACAGTGAAGTGCAACTCAATTCCCGTACGCTCCGCTAAACTGGTGCATTCCGCAACAATCGCGTCGGCCAGCCCCTTACCTTCGAGCCGAGGCGGATGCAATCGCAACGCCAAGTCGTGAACATCGCGCGACAGATCCTTCAACTCACCGCGAATCCGGTTCAATTCCCGGCACAGTGGTTCCTGCGGCGAGCCGACCTCGGCCTCCAGCGCGTTCACATCCAAGATCAGCACGGCCAAACGTTGGTTCACATCGTCGTGCAGTTCCCTCGAGATCCGAGCGCGCTCCGTTTCCTGCCCATCCAGCGCCGCCAGCGCCGTCACGCGGAGCCGTTCCCTCTCCTGTCTCGCCCGCTCCAGGTGTTTCTCCTCGGTAATATCCTCCCAATAACCCACAATCTCTACGATCCCGCCATCCTCGCCATGCACGGCCGACATGGTGTCGCGCACTTCCCGGTAGGTCCCATCTCTGTGCCTGAACCGGTACTCCGTTGTCACACTGGATGACTCGTGCAAACGCCCGACCGCCGCCAGCACTCCCGAAAGATCGTCGGGGTGGATCCGCGCAAACCACAAATCGATCCCTTTGAAGTCCTCGCTCGAATAGCCGAACAGGCGGGCAACCTGGTGCGATGCGAACGTCGTGATGAAGGGATACTCCGGTAAGCAACTGTGTACGACGCCTGGCAAGTGCCGCAGTAGTCCTTCCAGCCGGACTCTGTTGGGGACTAGGCCGAATTCCTGACGGCGTCCCGCGTCTTCCGCCGCTTCTCGCCCACTCCCCCCTCGCTCAACCCTACCCGCAACCGCCTGCGTAGTCTCGCAAAGTCCAACGCCTTTGGAACGAATCGCATAGCCGCTGTGGCGCCCCGCTTCATCCCGCAGAACTGAAATGTGAACGTCGCCGGCCGTCAACAACCCGCAAAACCGACCATTGGGGCTGCCCTGGCCCAGAGCTTCGTCCGCCGCTGCTCGCTGGCCGGCCCGCCGCCAGTTCGCCTCCGGGGAACAGCACAGGAAACTGACATGCCGTCCCACAGCCTCCTCCGCGCTGTACCCCCAAACGCGCCGCGCTGCCTGACTCCACCTCCTGATCACACCGTCTGGATTCGTTGTGATCAACGCGTCTTCCGCATCGAGAGCATTGCTCGCGTCCCTCATGGAGGCAACTCGACACACGCGAACACCCGACCGAACCCTCCCCATGGACGTCACCGTCGCAGACGGCCACAGACGGGCCAATTAGACTATTGCATAGAAATGGTCACAACGCAATGGTCGACAATAATACCTGGTTTTCCTGTGACTTGTCTCCGGCCGCGAGGGTGAGACCGATGATTGCCGAACCCGCCGCCTGGATCAGGATTCCCGGATACTCCTCGGAGACATGTCACTTGGACTTGGCTCAAGGCCTGTGATTCCGGTTCGCGTCGTTGCCTATTTCGCGCAGCCGCCAGTCTTTGAAATCTACCCGGCGGTCCCAGTCCTTCTCCTCCGGCGGGCCTAGTTGCCGGATCCGCCAGACTTGCAACTCGCGGTCCCCACGGGCCAACCGCAGGGTGGTCAGCAGAATCCAGTCGTCGGACGGGATCGAATCGTCCATCACGAGAATTCGTTCTCCCGCGCGGATCGGCTTCAGCCGGCCGAACTCCTCCACCATCCTGGTAACTTTCCAGTTGTCCTGCGCGATCCACTGCTCCGCCCACGGCCGGTGCCGCCAGTTCAACAAGCTCAATATCACTAACACCAAGGCCAATCCCGGCGTCCGGAACCGTCCGGCCAGACTTCCCCACAGCATGGCCCAAGCGGCGTACGGCAAATAATAGACATAGAAGCTTCGCGGCGCGATCAGGAGCACCGGTAGCGGGATCGCCAGAAACGCGAACGCCGCCAGCCGCGCCCAGCCCGCGCGTTTCACAAGCACAATCCCCACGAGGCCGGCCAGTACGATCCCATTCACCAGCACGGGTTGGCTCCACCGTTCGTACAGGAGCATCCCCCAATAGTGTTCCCAACCTCGCACCAGCGTTCCGATCGAGAACTCCGGCACGTATTCGCTGACCACCGTACCCCGTCCCATCGCCGCCACCTTCGCCGCAGCCATTGTCAAACCGATCGCCGTCACCCCGCCCACGATCTTCCAGGCCGGCCGTCTGCCTAGGACCACGTCGAGGCCCACGAGCACGACAGGCAGGCTGAGGGCGATTTCCTTCGACCCCATTGCCAGCAGTCCCAGCCCCACCACGCCCCAATGCGAGGGCCGGTGGCAATACACGAGCACGGCGCCCCAAAACGTCGCGAAACAGGCAACGTCGTAGATTGTCGCTGTGCTCATGTAGATGTCGGAGAGGTAAGGATGATAGGCGAAGACGAGGGCCGTGCCCCAAGCCCCGTATTCATTCCCCGACAAGGCGAGCGCCAGCCGGTAGACGAGCCACACATTGAGGATCAGCAGTCCAAAACACAGCAGGCGGTAGGGAAACGGGTGCAATCCAAACGCTTCATAAACGATGCGGTAGAGAATGGCTCCCAACGCCCGGTAATCGTTGTTCCAAACCGAGATCAAGTCCAGGAAGAGCCGCCACACGGGCCGGTCCCACGCCGTGTACAGATTCATCATGTCGTCCGGGAAGAACGGCGAGGCGAGGCCGCGCCCGGCCCAAAACAACAGATAACTCAGTAAAATCGCAGGGAAGGCGACGGCTAGGATACGACTTCGAAGTCCCATCCAAAGCCCGGCTTCTCCAGCGGTCTCGTGTAGATGCCCTCGGGCCCGCGGGAGATCACATTATCCTCTTCGTAGCGCTGATATACCTCTTTCGGTCCGCCCGGAGCAGGCATGAACAGTTCCGCCCAAGGGCTGTTCACCGTGGCCAGAATCCAGTGGACCGAGTCGCGGGCTCCGCCGCCATGCGGAATCACCGGAATGTCGTAGGCCGCAGCCAGCGCCCCGATGCGCCGCAACTCGGTCATCCCGCCGCACCAGTGAATGTCCGGCTGCCAGATTTCGGCAGCGTTGTGCGCCAACAACTGCCGGAAGCCGTAGCGGGTGTACTCGTGCTCGCCGGTGACGATGCGGGTCGACTTGATCTGTTGCCGCAGACGCCCAAAGCCTTCGTAATCATGAGGCTGCAAGACTTCTTCCATCCAGTAGACCTTGTAGGGCTCGAGCAACTCCGCCATCTCCAGCGTGTAGCGCTCGGTCCAAGCCATCCAGCAGTCCAGCATGATGTCGCCGTCTTTGCCCAGTTGTTCCCGGGTGCGGCGAACCAGTTCCACGTTCTTTCGCTGACCTTCCTTGCCATCGGCCGGACCGTGGGGGATGGCCAGTTTCAGCCGCTTGTAGCCAAATTCGATATGCTGTTCGCAATCATTGCCTGTGCAGTAGGCCGGAATACGGTCTTTGGTCTCGCCGCCCAACAGCTTGTAAACAGGCGTGTTCAGCGCTTTTCCGACGATGTCCCAGAGCGCGAGATCGGCCCCCGAGATTGCGTTGATCACGGCTCCCATGCGGCCGTAAGACATGGTTGACCGCCAGAGAATATCCCAGAGTTTTTCAATGTTGAACGGATCCTCGCCCAAGAGCAGTTTGGGAAAGTGGCCTTCCACAATCGGACCGCCGGCGGGCCCTCCGCTGCCGTAGCCGGCAATGCCTTTGTCGGTCTGGATCTCCACCATGAACGACCCCAAAGCCGGCGCATCGGCCTGAAATAGCGACCGCATCGGCTTGTACTTCGGATAGATCGACATCGGGTTGGCCACCTCGACGCCACCGGTGGACCACGATCCCGCGGCCGGCGTGTACGACGGCACAGGCCGCTTGGGACGGGTCTTCACGAGCCTGACCCCCGTGATTTTCAGCTTGCTCTTCTCCTGCGCCCACGCCAGTGGCGGTGCGGCAGGCAGGGCTGCGCCTATCCCGGCCATCGCTTTCAACAGGCTGCGTCGATCCAACATAGATGCTCTCCTCAGTTTCTGTTTCACGTCTCTAAAGCTCTGGGCTTCAGCAGCCGATTATTCCCTTGGGTACACGTGATGTCAAGTCTCGCTCCAAGTACACGGCTCGGTCTGTTGGTGGCGGCGGTTCTGTTGGGCGCCCTGCTGTTTCCGGCAACGGTAGGCGCGCAAACGTCTGAATTCAAGGTCTCCACCAGCGCCAAGGGCGCCCGATTCAAGGTGGATGGGCAGACTTATGTCTCCGAAGCAACCTTCCACTGGCCGCCGGGCAGCAAGCACGTCCTGGAATTTCCAATTTCCGTCGACTTGGGTGGATACCAATTCAGTCCGCTGTTTAATGCCCGCTACACGTTCGGCGGGTGGTCGGATAGTCTTGGCCTCCTGGTACCCTCGTCGGAACTGGTACAGGTGGTCACGGCCGACCCGACGATCGAGAGCTACGTGGCCAACGTCTCTGTGGAGTTTCTTGTGCGGGTGGTTTGGTTCGACACCTTACCGACGCCGCGGCTTGACCAGACGGGCGTCTCACCCAGCGCCTGCGGCGCACCGGGCAATCCGGTCCCACTCGAATTTCGTATCGGCGTCATTTACATCGACGGCGTCTGCTACTGGAACAACGTGGAACTCTGGATGGCCGAGGGTACACACTCCTTGAACGCCTTCCCCTATCCAGGGTATGTGTTCATCGGTTGGAAGGCCGATGTGTCGCCGCCAAATGGCTTCCTGCGCACATTCGAAATCACGGGTCCACTCACGCTGGTCCCCCGGTTTTCGCCGGCCAAACGAGTCAATTTCAGGACAGAGCCTCCCGGCATGGCTGTCAAAGTAGATGGCACGGCTATCCGGACCACCGATATCGAGCCATGCGAGCCGAACAACGTCTTGCCCCCCGGCGCGCCGCTCACCAGCAAACCCATGTGCACCGGCGAGTTTGACTTTGCGCCCGATTCGCGCCACGTGATTGGAGCTCCTTCTCCCCAGGTTGACCGGTACGGCCGGACCTGGGTTTTTCTTGGCTTCTCCAACGGGATGGGGCAGGATGCGGTCTACATCACGAGTCCGAATGTCTGGCCGGAAGATACGCTGGTGGGCCGTTTCGTCCGTGGAACCCGCGTCAGTCTCACCACGAAACCTCCTGGCTTGGGCCTGTCGGTCGATGGCGAGGACGCCTCTTCCGTGAACAACTACGTATACGCCCCCGGCGGCCGGCACACGGTCACCGCGCCCACCGAACAGGTGGATGCGCGCGGACGACGCTATCGCTTCAAGGGCTGGTCTAACGGAGGTCCGGCAACTCAGGAGTTTGTCGTCCCCGACACCGTTGACCTGACGTTTCAACTCGAAGCGGAGTATGAACTCCTGAACCGGCTCATGATCACGTCCAACGTTGCTGGAGGCGCGGTCCTGGTCGACGGCGAGCAGTGCGATATCCCTTGCACGGTCGACCGCCCGCGAGGCGCCAACGTCACTCTGGAAGCGCCCTCCACGAAAAACGCCGGCGACGGACGCCGTCTGGAGTTTGAACGCTGGAGTGACGGCCAGTCTCGGGTCCGTAACCTCACGATCCCCGCCGCCGACCCACCCCCTCTCCAGGTGTTGTACGCAACGGCCTACCTGCTTCGCCTGGCCATCGACCCCGAGGAAGGCGGCAAGATCACTGCCAATCCTCCCTCCCCCGATCACTATTACCGGGAGGCGACCAAGGTCTTCTTGACCACGCAGCCTTCCGAAGGCTACCGGTTCCGCCGTTGGGACTATGACGCCCAGGGTACCGATCCCGCGGCGGTGGTCGTCATGAGTGCCAGCCGTTCTGTCGCTGCCCGGTTTGACAAGGTGAACGTCATGCCTCCGCTGACGATTCGCAATGCCGCGGGTGGCGATGACAACGTAGTCGCGGCGGGCTCGCTCATCTCGATCTTCGGCACGAACCTGGCGCCGCGCTATGAAGTGGGTCCGACGGGTCCCATTCTTGCCCAAGTTCTCGCCGGAGTTTCTGTCGTCGTCGAAGACCGGATTCTCCCACTCCTGTTCGTTTCTCCTGAACAGATTAACGCCCAGTTACCGCGTGACCTCGCCCCCGGCGATTACGAATTGCAGGTCATTCGAGCGGGAGCGCTAACGCAACGCGGCAAGTTCCGGGTCGAAAGGACGGCGCCAGGCCTCTTCAGCCACCTCGTCGACCTCGAGCACTACGCCGTCGCTCAACATGAGGAAGGCGGCGCAGTCTCTCTGGACAGCCCGGCTCGTGCCGGAGAACTGATCACGCTCTCGGCGACCGGCCTGGGTCCCTACCGGATCGCGATTCGCGAAGGGTTGGCCCTACCCGCAGTGCCCCTTTACGCACTCGACGCGGAAGTCGAACTCTACGCCGGCGAAACCCCTCTCCCCCTGGAATGGGCCGGAGGCCATCCGGGGCAGGTGGGCATGGACCTCATCCGCTTCCGGATTCCCGAAACGCTCAACGGGGTCGCCGCGCTTTCCGTCACAGTCAAAAGCGAGGGCCGGACCAGCAACACGGTGATCATCCCGGTGCAATAGCGCTCCGTAACCGCCTTCCTGACGGTGTATGTTGGTGGTGTCGCTCAACACATCAACTCAGGAAGGATCAGGATGCACTGTTGCCCTCTGACCCGTCAGGTTCTCTCTGCCGCGCTCAAGATTTCCATCATTGCGGCGCTGGCAGGTGGTTTGTACCTCATGCGCGGCGCGGCCGCTCGTCCCGCGGGCCGCGTGGAATTGCAGAGCGGTAAGTTTACGCGGGAGTTCCGCGTGGAAGCCGGCAAGTACTATCAATTCCTGGCCTCCGCGCCCCATCTCGCCGCGCTCGGCCAGGATACTTCGATTGAACTCACCCTCACGGGTCCCGGCGGCGAGACGCTGCGAAAACCTCTGCATGCGGGCGACCCCGATTTGTACCTGACTCTCGCGCCAACTCAAGCCGGAGCAGTGCAAGTGGTGGCGGAACCCAAAGGCGGCGCCGCCGCGGCGCAGGATCTGGACGTGCAACTGGAACCGATTGGCGCGGTGAACGCGACGGCCCAATTGGGCTCGGCCTTTCATACTTCCTGGGAATCCGCCGAGGCGATCGAACTGGGCCGCCCGGTCTACGCTGCCAATGACGACCGGCCCTACATCCCGAAACTGGCTCCCGCCGCCGAAACGTTCGGGCAGATGCTGGCGGGCATCCACTGGTACAAACTCGATTACCGCGGTCCGGGCGACCGCCTGGTTCACTTCAATGTCGATATTCAGGATCGCGACGTGCCGGCCGGCATCGAAATCTTCACACTTCGCGACGGCAAACCCGTCGAATACACGCGAGGCAGGGAACGGTACGAAACCGAGAAATCCACTAATTTCCACGGCCTCAGCAAGTTTGCGCCACGCGTGATTTCCCCCGGTGTGTACTACGTCCGCGTGATGGCCAACCACCCCTTCTACAAGCTCGAAACCGACCACTATCCGCCGCCACCGTATTCCGACCCTCGACTGGCCGTGCGCGCCGCCATGGATTACATCGTCCGCCGCGGCGACGCCTGGCACGCCAACGTTCCGCGCAAAGGCGCGGTCGCTTTGCGTAATTCCAACCCGCTCCAGGAAACACGGCTGTGCATCGCCTGCCATCCCACCCATTTCTCCACCCGCGGCGAACTCTTCGCGATGAGGGCCGGCTACCCGGTCCGCGCTCGTTCGTCCTTGCAGTTCCTGACTGAACGCCTCGCCAACAATCCCCGGCCTCTTTACGGAAAGCCCGATGCCTCCTGGGCGCGGATGATCCACGCACCCGGCAACGTCCTTTCTCGCGTGGCCTACCTCACCAACCAGTACGAGCAACTCGTCACCGGCGAACGCCGCACCGAACTCTACCGCGGCATCGCGGGCTTCTTGGAAATGTACTGGCCCCAGGTGACGCAGCCGCAGATGGAATCAAACGGCAACCTGCCGCGAATCTCCGGCTTTGAAGTCGCGCTCCACAGCGCCATGCTCTTCGCCGACCTCGCCAAGCGCACTGGCGAGCCTCGCTATCAAACCCTGGTCGACCAGATCGAGCGCGTCATCGCCGGCGGCGAGGTGGTCGACAACCTCGACCTCTGCTGGAAAATCGATGCGCTCGTCTGGCTCAACGAGCGCGCCGGAAACAACCGCTACCGCACGCAGATCGACGATCTGGCGCGGCGCCTTTTGTCGTACCAGCAAGCCGACGGGCGCTGGGCGCTCCCCTTCGGCCTCGAAGAAGTCCAGTACGACTTCCGCCTCCAGAAAACCGTTGTCAAGAAAATCCCGAAACTGGCCGGACAGGAAGGTCCACGTGCCGCCGACTTTCAGACCTGGCACGCGATTTACGCTCTGGCGCGCGCCGGCGTCACGCTCGCCGATCCGCGCTTGAAGAAGGCAGTCGACGTCTGCCTCTCCCGCCAAACACCAAGCGGCGCCTGGCAAGGCAACCCCGACTACAAGAACTTCGACACGCCCTTCCGCGACACGCAATACGCGCTCATGGCGTTAACCACTCTCTATCCCGGCCCCCTTCAGAAACAGGTCATGGCCCGGCAGCGGTTCGGTTGGAATGCCGGTTTCCCCGCACCCCCTTCCGCCTTCGCCACGGGTAACGCGGCGGCGACCGTGGTTGCGCTCGACCAGCATTGGGACCGGCCGTCCCCGACGACCGCCCGCAAGATTCGCCAGTTGCTCGATTCCCCCCATGTCCTCGTCCGCTATCAGGCAGCCGTCACGCTCGGCCGCTTTGCCGACCCCGAAGCCATCTCTGCGCTGGCCACACGCCTCGGCGACCCATCCAAACTCGTCCAGCGCGGCGCGGCCTGGGCCCTCCGCAACATCGCCTCCCGCCGTCCGGAATCCCGTGCCCAAGCTCTCGCCGCTATCGAGCGATCCCTCGATTCCACGGACGACCGTACACGTTGGGGCGCGCTTCGCGTCCTGAACCAGCACTTCAAATACGTCTCCGAAGAGTGGACTCTCGGCGAACGTGTCCTCAAGATCGCCCGGCAAGATCCCGTCGCC
>JAEUQD010000784.1 GCA_016789925.1 Bryobacterales bacterium
ACAACCAGACCAGGCCCTCAGCGCCGTGTCGCGGAAACGGCGACTATCCCTGCCGCGACATCACCACGCGCAGGACATGGTTGATCCGCGTCGAATACCCAGGGCCAAACTGGCGTATCCATTCAAACACGTCGGCATCCAGACGCACCGCCACCAGCTTCTTCGGGGCGCGTTTGAACTGCGCGAGTTGCTTGTCTGATAGTGCGGGAATATCCGAGTAGTCAATATGGGCGTCGTCACCAACCGCCTGCTTCTTCGCAACTCGGTCGAGCACGGCCTTCCGGCTCTTACTCAGTGGCTTGCTCCAAATAGATTCGGCGCTCACGCTGTTTGGCTTCGCGGGCTGAGATGATACGGATTGTTTCTTCGCCATCTGGTTCTCCTCGAAGTAGACATGCACCACGAGCAATATGGCTTTGCGAACCCCACCAATCGCATGCCAGCGCTGCTCGCCATCGATCACGCGGTCTTTGCGGAGGATGAGACGTGGGTCCGCGAAAACCCGCGATGCGGTCTCAAAATCCAAGCCGGAGTGCTTCTTCCGGTTTGACCGGTTCTTCTCCGCATCCCATTCAAAGCGCATCGCGTTATACACAACGTATAACATATGATGACCCCATAAAGCCCAGTTTGAGATTGATCGGACTCTCCTGCCGCGCCCGGCCCACTTCCGAATCACTCGCGAGTTCACTGCCGAAGAACGTCGCCGTCACCTGAATGCCGACAGCTGTCCGCCTCTACCTGTCGTCCCTGGAGCCCGTCGGTAGGATACACTGAAAGCGGGAATCCCGCTTTGGCTGCCCGCTTCACCCTCCTTAGTATTTTGTTCGTGATCCTGCGCGCCCCCGCCGCCGCGCAGAACGCCCAGCTTGATGCATCCAAAGTCATGTTTACCGTGCTTGCGGCGATTAACGCCTGCGGCTACGACGACGGTCTCGAGTCCTCGGCCGCCCATCCCCTGCGCAAAGCCGTCCGCGCCGAAATCGCCAAACGCAATCCCCCCAGCCTGGCCGACCTTCGCGACTTCATGCGCCAGCATCGCCAGCAGGACGCTACCTGGGAACTTCGCCAGTACATCTCTTACTCTCTACTGGTTACCGATCCCCCCGAATTCGCCTGGCGGATCAAGGAATATCAGCTCCCCCCCGATGTCGCCGCGCTCCGCGACCTCGGTCCCATTCTCGCCAGGTTCTACCAGGAGGCCAACATCGAGGACCTCTGGCAGCGTTCGCAGCCCGCCTACGAGCAATTCATGCAGCGCTACCAGGAGTCGTCCATCAAGGCCGTCACCGAAGTCTCCGCCTACCTCCGCGCTCCCCTCACCGGCACCTACATGGGCCGCGGCTTCAAGGTTGTCGTCGACCTCATGGGCGCTCCCAACCAGATTCATTTCCGCCCCTACCTCGACGACTATTTCCTCGTCGTCACCCATTCCGTCGATCCTCACTTCAACGACGTCCGTCAGGCCTACATGCACTACCTGCTCGATCCGCTCGTCACGAAGTACGGCGAAAAGGTAGACGAAAAGAAGGCTCTTGGCGACTACGCGCAGGGCGCTCCCTTCCTGCCGGAACACTATAAGGCCGACTTCCTGCTATTGTTCACCAAGTCGCTCATCCGCGCCATCGAAGCCCGTCTCGCGCCGCCCTCCAAACGCCAGACCATGATCGACCAGGCCATGGGCGAGGGCTACGTCGTCACCGGGCATTTTTCCGAGCAACTGATTGCCTACGAAAAGCAGGAACAGGCCATGCGCATGTACTTCCCTGAGTTGATCTCCACCATCAACTTTGAAAAGGAAGGACGCCGCCTTGACAAGCTCGAATTCGCGTCCAAACGCGTCGAACGCAAAGCGCGTACCCTGCCTCCCCCGCCTCCTCCTGAACTCTCGGCTGCGGAAAACTTGCTCAACGAAGCGGAAGACCTCTATACGCGCCGCGATCTCGACCGCGCCACCGACATCTACACGCGCGTTTTGAAAGAAACGCAGCAGAATTCCCTCCAGGCCAAGGCCTATTACGGGCTTGCGCGCATCTCGGCCCTCAAGCGCGACCCGGAAACCGCGGTCAAGTTGTTTGAGAAGGCTCTGGAACTGGGGCCGCCGCAAAATGAGAAAGCCTGGACCCTCGTCTACCTCGGCCGTCTGTCGATGGCCGCCGGCGAAGTGCCCCAGGCCACCCAGCGGTTCAAAGACGTTCTCGCGATCAAGGAGGCCTCGCCCAAGGCCCGTGAGGCGGCCCAACAGAGTCTGGTTCAGATTGAACAGAAGCGTACCGGGCCGTAATAATAGTTGCTATAGATTCTAAGGAGTCACAATGAACAAGTTTGTCATTCTCGGCATTGGATTCGCCCTCGGCGGCGGTCTGCTTATTGCCCAGGACAAGATGCCTAAGGTCAAGACGCCCAAGGAAGGCGAGGCCATCCAGGCGCTTCTCCAGGCCCAGGGACCCGACGCGCGCATCGCGGCGGCGGAGAACCTTTTAACCAAGTTCGCCGACACCGAATTCAAGACGTTTGCCCTTCAACTGGCCACGGAATCCGCCAGCGAGAAGAACGATGCTGAGAAGCTGATCATCTATGCCGAGCGAACGCTCGAATCCGACCCGAAGAGTTACTTCGCCATGTTGCGCATCGCTTCCAGCCTGGCTCAGCGGACCCGCGAATTCGACCTCGACAAGGAAGAAAAGCTGACTCGGGCGGACAAACTTGCCAAAGAGGCGATGGAAATCGTCAAGGATGCTCCGAAGCCGTGGTTCTACGGCCAGGCCACCGACGAGCAGTGGACCGGTGCCCGCAACGACTTCATGGGCGAAGGCCACGAGGCATTGGGTATGTCCGCCCTCGCCCGCAAGAAGTACGATGATGCGATCACCCACTTCAAGCAGGCTGCGGAAGTCGCCGCCAATCCCGACGCCAAGTCGCGCGCTAAGCTGCGCGTGGCTCAGGCCTGCAATACCGCCGGCAAGTTCGACGAAGCCCTGGCCGTTCTGGAACCGCTGCTCGCCGACCAGAACCTGAACCCCGGGTTCCGCCAGTTCGCCGGGCAGGAAAAGCTCCGCGCCGTCACCGGGAAATCCAAGAAATAGTCCACAGTCTCAATGACCGATCCGCTGGCAGTTCTCGAAGGGAGACTGGGCTACCAGTTTCGCGATCGGGAACTGCTCCAGCAAGCCCTCACCCATAAGTCGCGCGCTTTCGAGGCCGCTGCTCATTCGACTAAATGTCAGGGAGACAACGAGCAGTTTGAATTCCTGGGCGACGCGATCCTCGGCTTCCTGGTGAGCGAAGCTCTTGTCGCCCGCTATCCTTCCTACCCTGAGGGCCGTCTCTCGAAGCTCAAAGCCTATCTCGTCAGCGCCAATCACCTGCATGAAGTCGCCGCACGCCTGGGTTTGGGAGCTCACCTGTTATTGGGCCGCGGCGAAGAACTCTCCGGTGGCCGCGCCAAACGCGCTCTCCTCGCTAACGCCCTCGAAGCCGTGATTGCCGCTCTTTTTTTTGACGCCGGTCTCGAGGCAACCCGCGCATTTGTCATCTCGGAGGTGGTGGGCGGCTTCGACGCGGAGAAGGCGCGCGACGAGGCACTCGCCGTGGACTACAAAAGTGCCCTTCAAGAGGCCGCCCAGTCGCTCGGCTTGCCGATGCCGCGCTACCACATCGTGCGCGAGTCCGGTCCCGAACACAGCAAGACGTTCACGGTGGAGGCCCGCGTGGGCCAGCAGTTCGCCGAACGCGCGGAAGGCACTTCGAAGAAAGCCGCGGGTCAGCGCGCCGCCGAACGCGTGCTCGCCCAACTCATCAGCAGCAACAACGACCATTCCACGCCACTAGCGCAGGATTCGGCCGCCCCAGAGCTTTCGTAGAAACTCCTCGACAGGGAAGACTTCGATGCCGTCGTCGCTCTTCCAGGGGTGCGGCTCCAGGCTCACCACGATCCTGCGCCGAAACGTACCTTCCTCGGCTAGCGCACGCAAGCCTTTCAGCGCCCTCTCGGTGACCGTCTCTACGGGTTTGACGTCCACTGCCACTTCGTCGCCCGCGATAAAGTCTACGTCAAAGCCGGTATGCGTTCCCCAGAACCGCAGAGGCATATCCAGCCGCCGGTAGGACACATAGGCGCTCAACTCGAGATAGATCAGATGACGCAAGGCCTGTCCGTACTCCACAGATCCGCGTTGCAGCCTGCCCCGCCGCATCAGATGGTTGGCCACCCCCACGTCGAAGAGATAGAAGCGCGCCGACGCCACCGCCTTTCGCTCCTTATTGGGCTGAAACGCCTCCACCAGCGAACCGATGAGCGTGTCTGCCAACAGATAGAAGTACTCACGCACCGTCCGTGCCGGCACACCCGTGTCCTCCCCGATCTGCGCGAAATTCAAGAGCTGCCCGTTGGCCAGCGCCGCGGCGTCCAGAAATCGCGTGAACACCTCCAGCGACCGCACCAACCCTTCCGCCCTTATCTCCTCCTGCAAATACGTCCCCACGTAGGCTTTCAACTGCTCTTCGGGGTCCTTGGCGTCGAGCACGGCCGGCAGTGAACCCCAGTTCAGACGCTTGTCCAGTTGGTCGTAACCCGCTTCCGGCGACACCAGGGGATGCAAGTACACCGTTCCGGCGCGGCCTCCCAAAAGATTCACGCCGCCTCGCCGCAACGAGCGAGCGCTCGACCCGGTCAGCAGAAACCGCAGCTTCGGGTGCTGTTGAATCAGCAGGTGGACCTCGTTCAGCAGAGCCGGTAGCCGTTGGATTTCGTCGATCACCACAACGCGGTCAGTTGGCTTCAGGCGCCGCCGGATCATCTCCGGCCGTGCCGCCAACTGCCGGAATGTATCGGCTTCCAGCAGGCTGTAAAAGGCTGCATTCGGAAATGTGGTTCGGGCCAGAGTGGTCTTGCCGGTCTGTCGTGCCCCGAACAGCAGGGCCGACCTTTCTTCCAGGAAGGACTTCAGATTCAATTGGCGCGGGTACACTGCCTCATTTTACAAAAACCGGCGGCTCCATTGCCGGATTTCACCAAATCCATTCTATGCCGCCCCGTGGGATAATGAAGAACTCCTCCCCCTTCGTTAGTTGTTGAGCCTGGTCCCATGCCTGAGAAACCTTTCGTTCACCTCCACTGCCACACCGACTACTCGCTCCTCGACGGAGCCTGCGAAATCAGCCAGCTCATGAAACTGGTGAATGAACAGGGCATGCCGGCCGTCGCCCTCACCGACCATGGCAACCTCTTCGGCGCAGTCGAATTCTACAACTCTGCGAGAGACAAAGGGGTTCACCCCGTCATCGGCTGCGAAGTCTACGTCACGCACCAGCCCCACACCGTCAAGAACGAGCAGAATCGCTACAACCACTTGGTCCTGCTGTGCGAGAACCAGGAGGGCTACCGCAACCTCACCAACCTCGTCTCCACCGCCTTCCTGGATGGCTTCTACTACAAGCCGCGCATTGATAAGGATTTGCTCGCCCGCCACTCGAAGGGTCTGATCGCCATGTCGGCCTGCCTGCGTGGCGACATCAACGAATCCATCCTCAACGACCGCTACGATGACGCCCGCCGCCTCTCCTACGAATACTCCGACATTTTCGGCCGCGAGAACTTCTTCCTTGAATTGCAGGACCACGGCCTCGACCAGGACCGCATCGTCCTTCCCGCCCTCTACCGCATGTCCCAGGAGACCGGCATCCCCCTGGTGGCCACCAACGATTCTCACTACCTCCGCAAAGACGATGCGCTGGCCCAGGAAGTGCTGGTCTGCATCAACACCGGCAAATCCCTCTCCGACCCCAACCGCATGAAGTTCTCCCACCCGGCCTTCTACATCAAGAACCGGGCGGAAATGATGCAACTCTTCGGCGAAGTCGAAGACGCGCTCGACCGCACATGGCAGATCGCCGAGCGCTGCCAGGTGAAACTCGAAAAGGTCAAGGAACCGTTCCCGCGCTTCGACGTTCCCACCCGGCACACCATCGACAGCTACTTTGCCTACGTCACCATGCAGGGCTTTGAAAGCCGCCGTCCGCGCCTCGAAGCCCAGGCCCAGGCCGGACGCCTCAAACATCGTCTGGAGGAGTACGCCCAGCGGCTCCAAAACGAGATCCAGATGATTCAGCAGATGAAGTTCTCCGGCTACTTCCTGATCGTCTGGGACTTCATCCGCTACGCCAAATCGAAGGGCATCCCCGTGGGTCCGGGCCGTGGTTCCGCTGCCGGCTCGCTGGTCGCCTACGCCATGGGCATCACCGATGTCGACCCGCTTCAGTACGACCTGCTGTTTGAACGCTTCCTCAACCCCGAACGCGTCTCGATGCCCGATATCGACATCGACTTCTGCACCAATCGCCGCGGCGAGGTGATCCAGTACGTCACTGAAAAATACGGCCGCGACTACGTTGCCCAGATCATCACCTTCGGCACCCTGGCCGCCCGCGCCGCCATCAAGGACGTGGGCCGCGTGCTCGACATGAGTTTCGGCGAGGTGGAAAAGCTGACCAAGCTTGTTCCGGCACAACCCCTGAACATTAAGCTCAAGGAAGCCTTCGAGACGGAGCCCACTTTTGGCGAACTTCGCCAGAAGGACCCCAAAATCGACCAGCTTCTGAACATCGCAACGCGACTCGAAGGCATGGCCCGCAATGCCGGCGTTCATGCCGCCGGCGTTGTGATCTCGTCCACGCCGCTCAAGGAACTCGTCCCGCTCTACAAGACAAACCGCGACGAAGTTGTGACCCAGTTCGACATGGTGGGGTTGGAAAAACTCAACCTCCTGAAGATGGACTTCCTGGGTCTCACCACGCTGACCATCATTCACGACGCCACCGCCCTCATCCGCCAGCATCGCGGCGTCGACATCGTCATCGAAGAGATCCCCCTCGACGATCCCAAAACCTACCAGATCTTCTCCAAGGGCTACACCTCGGGCGTGTTCCAGTTTGAATCCGCCGGCATGAAGGACATTCTTAGGCGCTACGAGCCCGACCAACTGACCGACCTGATCGCTCTCAACGCCCTGTACCGTCCCGGCCCGATGAAGATGATCGACGACTATATCGATCGCAAGCACGGCCGCAAGCAAGTGACCTACGACCTGCCGGAGTTGAAAGAAACTCTCGAAGAAACCTTCGGCGTCATCGTCTACCAGGAACAGGTCATGCAGATCTCCAATCGCGTGGCCGGATACTCCCTCGGCGAAGCCGACATCCTGCGGCGCGCGATGGGCAAGAAGAAGCAGGAGGAGATGGACGCGCAGCGTGTCCGCTTCCTCAAGGGCGCGCGCGAAAAGAACATCCCCGAGAAGAAGGCTGAGAAGATCTTCGAGCTGATGGCCGAGTTCGCCAAGTACGGGTTCAATAAGTCCCACTCGGCTGCCTACGCCTACCTCGCCTACATCACGGCCTATCTAAAGGCGCATTTCCCAGTCGAGTTCATGAGCGCGCTGCTGACGTCGGAAACGGGCAACACCACGAAAGTGGTGAAGTACATCAACGAATGTCGCGACATGAACATCCGGGTGCTGCCGCCGGATGTGAACGCCAGCGCGCTCCATTTCACACCCGATGTCGACGCCATCCGGTTCGGTCTCGGCGCGATTAAGAACGTCGGCGTCGGCGCGGTGGAAGCCATTGTCGCCGCCCGCCAGAAAATCGGCCGCTTCCGGACGCTGGCTCAGTTCTGCGAAGACGTCGACATGACCGCTGTCAATCGCCGTGTCCTCGAAAGTTTGATCAAGGCCGGGGCCATGGATTCGCTCGAAGGGAACCGCGCGCAGCTCTTTGCCGTTCTGGAAGGGGCGATGGAAGCCGGCCAGCGCGCGATGCGTGACAGGGCGAGCGGGCAGGTGGGGCTTTTCGGCGGTTTCGAAGAGCAGGAAACGCCGGATGTCCCTTTACCTAAAGTGCCGGACTGGACCCCCAAGGAGAAACTCTCCGGCGAAAAGGAGATGATCGGGTTCTACGTCACCGGCCATCCGCTGGACGAGTACCGCGAGAAAGTGGCTGACCTCGCCACCTACGATTCCTCAAAGCTCGAAGGTCTGGAACGCGGCAACGAACTCGCCTTGTGCGGAGTGATTACCGGCATCCAACGCCGCCGCAACAAGGAAGGCAAGCCCTGGGCGTCGTTCCAGCTCGAAGACTGGTTCGGTGCGGCCGAATGCATGGCCTTTGCGACCGTCTACGAACAAATCAGCCCGGAACTGGTCGAAGACCGGGCGGTGCTGGTGCGTGGTCTTGCTTTGCCTGAAGAGAATGCGCCGGCGCGGGTGTCGGTGAAGGAGGTCGTACCGTTGGAAATCGCCAGCGTGCAGTTGCCCAGACTGATTTCGATTAAGGTCTTACTGAACGGCAAGGGCCCGGAGCGGGACCGCGCCGCCGAATTGCAGGCGCTGTTCGAGCGCAAGCGGGGACAGGCGGAAGTGCGCCTGCGGCTGGAAAAACCACGGGATTTCTCGGTGATTCTGGATGTCGAGGCCAAGGTGCGCCCCGACAAGGAGTTCATGGCGGAAGTGGAGAGGATCTGCGGGGGGCAAGCGGTGGAAATCTTGGCGAACTGAGAAGGTTCCAGTACTACTCAAACTTGCCAGATGCTGTTCTTTGCATAGAGAATGGCTTGACGAGTGTAGTGCACTACAACGACCGACTTAAGAGGGAGTGTTCAATGACGAAATTTAGGACAGCCGTACTCGGGCTTCTTCTGCTAACGCCATCAGCCTTCGCGGGCTTCATCAGCGTAGGCGGCTCACGTTCATGGCAGCAGGAGGCGGCGTTCTTCAACGAGGACACGTACGCATTCAGCTACACGACGGGCGACGCTGTCCTGAAAATTACCAAAATCGACGTAACGATTGGCGACGGAGTGACCCCAACGTTATTCACCGACCCGACCATTAGCGCTCCGGGCTACCTGACATTCGGTTTTGGGGCTCTCGGCGGCACAGCGGCTGGCGCCGCCACCATCACCGATACGCTCGTGGACGGCGACGGTAACGGTTCGGCCACGTTCGCGCCCGGGTGGTTTCTAAGCGAGACCTTCAGCTTCAGCATCGACACCGATCACGACGGGAGTGGGTCTTGCGGCGCGCTTTGCATTGTCGGGCGCGATTTCGTCTCTGGAACGGAATTTAACAACTACGGCGGCATCAGCTTTACCCTCCATTTCGCCACCACCGATCCGAACTACTTCATCGTCGGCCCGAACACGATCACGGTTCCCAACGGCAGTTGGACCTCGATTACGAACGGCCTTCTCCCGGCCGATAACTCGGTGTCCGGCACTTGGGCTGGACGTCTGGAAGTGGAAATGGTCCCCGAACCCAGCACCTATGTAATGATGGCCGGGGGCCTGCTTTGCCTCGGCATCGCCCGGCGTCGCCTGAGCCGCTAGTATCGCCGCTGTCTCGTCACCCCTCGACGGCCTGCCCTCGCGGCAGGCCGTTTTCGTTACCGTTGTATTTCACAATACATTTACATCTCCGTAACGACTGTAACCCGGCAGCGACCCTATCATGGCTTTCATGAAGGGCACATTGATTACGACCACTTTGACCATGATCCTCGCCGGGGCCGCTTTTGCTCAGCCCGGCGCAACTGTTTTTTCCGCCGCCGGCGAGAACGCCGATTCGATCCGCGCCGCCGTGGATGCGTTCCGGAACGCGCTCGGACCCGTGAACGCTCCCGGCCCGGAGGGCAACCCGGAAGGCCGGCGCGAAATCAATTGGGACGGCGTTCCCCAGCAGTTCTCTTC